>JAUWHL010000144.1 GCA_030605895.1 Promethearchaeota archaeon
CATAAATAGTCTTTGCTGATGCGTTCACATCATCTTCAATTTCGACTCTTGGCATATTATCACCTCAATTTTGTTGCATGTATATTTATGCTAAGTTAATTTTTATACATTTGTGTCTGGGCTAATAACTGAATTTGAGAGTATTTTGTTTGATTAGTGCCTCTCTATCTAGTTTGTGCTAATATCGAATGTTACCGCTCTACCATAGATTTAAATATTGCATTGTAATCTATAACCATACATCATTTACTCAAAAGTGATTTTGTAATTATGAAGAAATCTAATTTAAAAATACAATTTTTGATGATTTTGATAATTCTAGCGGTTTTTCTTCCAAATGCACAAATCTTATGCATAAATAACACCGAATCTCTTAATTCAGAAGAAATTACTCCAAAATCAGCAGCAGCACGTTTAGATATTGGGGCATGGATTATAATAGCGGGTGATAGAGAGTCTGATCATGCATTAGTTGAACAAATAAAACGAGGAAGTGATCTTGCTTATTTCATATTAGCCAGTCGAGATGTTGCTGTCAGTGATATTAAGTATTTAGGGCCTGATTGGGTAACTCAAACAATATACCACTCTTCTTTACAAGAAGATGTTGCTAATCTTGCTAATATTGAGTGGGCTATTAAAACATGGGCGGCAAGTAGAGTTGGACCAGGTCAGGCTCTCGGAATGTATTTGTTTGATCATGGAGGTACTAATGGAATGGCAATACCAGGTCCAAACCTAGCTGATACAGCTTTAAATGGTTGGTTAGATGATTTAGAGGCTAGTTCTGGTTGTAATCGTATGGTTATAATATATGAGGCTTGTGCTGCTGGCTCATTTATTAATCCTATTAGCAAACATAACCGCATTGTAATAACATCAACAAGTCCCGGAGGTAGTGCATGGCCAAGCACTTATTGGGCTTATTTCTCTGAAAAGTTTTTCTCATCAATAGTAGCATGTAAGACAATTGGGGAGTGTTTTGAAGATGCTGTAGCACAGGTAATAGCTGTAGGGGTTGGAGGTACACAATTTCCGATGATTGATGATAATCATGATGAGACAGGTCATCAAGTAGATGCATGGGGAAATTTACCAAATGGCGGAGATGGCTCAGATGCCCTAAATTATTGGATAGGGGATGGATCTAATTGTCCTCCAGAAACCCTCATACAATGGTTGCCACTAAAAGCTTACGTACATATTAATGCTCCTATGACTCCTATATGGGCAGTTGTACAGAATTATTCTAAGATTGAAAGAGTTTATGTGAGAGTAATTCCACCAGACTGGGTACCCCCAGACCCTCCAGACCCAGATGATGATTATACACCGATGATTCCTGATGGGATACTAAAGCAGTATTTATCCGATCCTGATGGTAATGGAAATTTTACAGGAAATCTTTATCTTGGCAGGTATGGTAATTATTTTGGTGATTATGGTGAATATAAACTTACTTTCCATGCAAGTAGTGAAGATGGTAGTGTAGCGGATATCGAAGAATCATCTATAATCTTAAATGCAGATGGATCAACACCTCCTGATACTACTCCTCCCAATATAACCATAACAAATCCAGATTCGAATGCGGGGTTAAAGGGAATCGTTAATATTACAGCAGAAGGAGATGATAATCAGGCTCTTGATAAAATTCAGATTTATCTTGATGGCGTATTGTTGGAAGATGAACCAATGCCATCCTATTACCCATATCCCGAAGTAGTCTATAGTTTAAATACAGCAGATTATAGTTTTGGACTTCATAACATTACAGCTCGAGCAGTAGATAAAGCAAGCAATATTCAAGAAACTTCAATTATGGTTACATTTGAGGAAGATAAAATTCCTGGTTTTCAGATTACGTATCTATTTACTGGAACATTACTTGGTGTTATTATAATCTTCACATTATACGTAAAACGGAACTCAGTAAGAAGAACTAAAGAGAAAGATTAAATTTAATTTTTTTTTTTTTTACCATTTACTTATTAACTCTTCAAATTCTTTTGATTCTCTAATACTATCAAATTTTTCATATAATTTCGACCCTTCAATATATTTTTCATCAATTTCTTCTATAGGTGTCTCTTTTTATAGTCATAATTTTAAACTCATCAACAATTCATCTTCTATTTCGCGACCAGTATATTCGAAACCACATTTTTTATAAAATTCTCCAGCATTTCCATCTGATTTAGAATGGCTTAATAGAAGTTCTTTTGCCTTTGGCCTATTTTTTACATGATTAATTACTAGTTTCATTGCTTCTTTACCATATCCTTTTTCTTGAAATTTAGCATCAATCATAAATCTCCATAGATAATAAGAAGGACGATGATTCGGGTTAGATTTATACTTTAATAAAGTGTCACTAATCATTACAAAACCAATTGGTTTATTATCTGCGTAAATCGTTCGGAACCAAGCATCTTTATTGAAATGAGCCTCTGCTATTGATTTAGCATTAGAAGCAACTAAGTTTCTTTGCTCTGGTTTGACATTTAATTGTAAAATTGACATTAAATTCAGTTTTGTAATCTTTTTTAGAGTTAGTTTTGGAATTTTACTCACCTATTAATTCTTTAAATTCTTTTAGGTCTCTAATATTTTCAAATCTTTTATCTACAGAAGCCCTCTCAATATAATTTTCATCAATTTCTAATGCTTTAATTAACAGTTCTAAGGCCTTTACTTGATTATTTTTTAGTGATTCAAGACAAGCGATATTATACATAATCTCACTATTCGTAGGATCTTTTTTGAATGCTTTATTAAGATAATATTCGGCTTTTTCAAGATTTCTTAAATTTAAAAATATATTGCCGAGGGAGTTCTGAACATCAGCAACGTTGTAAGAATATGTTTTAGGATCTTCTTTTGCAAAGAATTTAAAGATTTTTAAAGCATCAAGGTACTTTTGTTCTGCTTGTTCGAACCGTTGTAATCTGGAGTATAGTGTTCCAAGGGAGTTTTGTATAATAGCAACATTGTATAAGTATACTTCTGGATTTTCTTCTGCTAATTGTTTAGAAATCTTTAATGCTTCATTGAACATTGGTTCTGCGTCCTCAAATTTATTTAAAGAAGCATATAAATCTCCGAGATCTAATAGAGTGAGGACTAACTCGGGTAAAACCTGATTGGGATAATGTTCCGCTATTTTTTTTTTAATTTTTAATGCTTTAAGGTGCATCCGTTCCGCATCTTCAAATTTCATTAATTCACTATAGACGATACCAAGATTACTCTGAGTCTTAGCAATATCGATTAAATACATATCATAAGACATTTTCGCTAATGTTTTGTAACTATCTATAGAATCAAGGGATCCATCCTGAATGTCCTCAATTAAGTCTAAATCAATACCTACATTTCCAAATTCACTTTTAATTGAGGGCTCCTCAGGTAGATAGATATCGTAATGTCTTTTTAATAACTCATTATATGCCTTTAAATCATCAATATATGACTTTTCTAGACCAGTATACTCTTTTGAGTGAAAACCAGGTGAATGCACATCATAATACTGTCTTTCTAACTCCTTGTATGAACTTAAGGCATCGCTATATATTTTTTCTGCCTCTTCAAATCTTTTTAAATCTATATACAAAGTTCCAAGATTTTTTTGAGTCGCAGCGACATAGGGTAAATAGATTCTGTAATATTTTTTGGCTAAATTTTGGTATATATCTAGAGCATTAAGAAAGATTCTCTCAGCAGCTTCAGAGTTTCCTAAAACAGATAAAACATTTCCAAGCACAATTAGAATTGGTGCCTTGTATTTATCTTCAAGTATAAATAATTCTTCTGCAACGTCAATCAGTCTTTTATGTCTATATTCAAATTGTTCTATATTATTGGCAATTGTTAAAAATTCATTAACTAATTCCTCAGTTGGATTTAATTTTACTTTATGAAAAAGAACTTCAATATCATCTAAAATATCTGGTCTAAACTTTTTCCTCTTTATTTCATAATATTGTAGTGCTCTTTCATGGCAGGTTTCGTCTGCTAAAATTTCTAAAATATTTTGAATTTGTGGAAATGGGAATTCATATATCTCCTCTTTACCTTCTTTTTCTTTTATTATTGTTATATCCAATAATTCATTGAAAGCTCTTTCTATATTTGACAGTTTATAGGAAGAATTAACACTTTTTCTATCAATATTGGTTTCTATTTCTGTATTTATAACAAACAAATTTTTAAGCAATTCTAACGCTTCTGGACTTGATATAAGAATCTCTTCAATAATTTGCCTATAAAAATTCCGTATTTCTGTTAAATCACTTTTAAGATCAAAAGCTTTCAATTTATCAAAATTTATTCTTTTATAATTTCTCTTAATTAACTTTTTTAAACCAGAATGCCCCTCAGGGAGCTGTTTAATTAACTCTATTACTTTATTTGGGTATCTTACCTAAAATCACTTCTTTTTCATAATAATTCTTAATGTTGAATTTCATACTTTACTATTTAAATTTACTTGATTTTTAAAGAGATCTAAAAACCTTAGTAGAAGTTGTAATAATTCTAAAAAACTGTAAAACTATTTCCCTTGTTGCTAAGAGTAATTTTTATTTTTTTTCTTCCTGTCTTATTTTTATATCCTTCCTAAAATAAGAGTCTCCATATGGAGTATATAAGATAGCTGCAGGATTATGTGGATGTGATCTATCTTTAGCAATTAGAGTAGAGACTGGAGCATTTGAAAGTTGTGTAAAGGTAATATCATGTCCAACACATAAACCAATTATTAAGTTTAAATCTGTCTGAGCATTGTTTAATAATAATGCTTGAGCAATTGGGTTACATGAGACAAAACCAAGAGGATGTCCTGTTTTCGAAATTATTGTATATTCTTTTGGAACGTCTAGTTCTGTTTTTTTAATTGATCCCGTTTTGCAGCAAACTGAACATACTTCAAAACCATATTTATCTAAGATTTCTGCGATTCTTTTTGCTTCTCGGCGTAATCCAACACAAAAAGCTAATCCTATTTTTTTGAAATCCATTCCTTTTGCAAATTCAATTGTGTCTTTTAACCGAGGCCATTGAATATATCCTGAAGCTTCTACTATAGATGCTATCTTTGTTGTTTTTTTTATAAATTCATCAGATTTATAAAAATTGAGCGCTTCCTTTTCGATTTCAGAGCTTGCAATCATAGGACAGTTTTGCATATTCTTGTTTGGTTTTCCTAAGATGCAAAAATTAATACTATTACATTTATGGCACGTAGGATTCATTTCAATTCTTCTATTAGAATTTTTAGATATTTCATTCTCCATTGGGGTTTTAAATTACTTATTTATTTAAGAACTTTACCCGCGACTAAAAACTTTAAGTTTAATCTAATTATTTTGGGTTTAATCCTTTTCCTCTCTTAGACTAGAAAGTAAAGTATTAAATAAGAAAGAAGATAATCATAAATCAGCAAATAATTATAATTTAATAACACAATCCAATATTTGAAAATTTAGTTAAAGAGTTGAAACATATGTCTAAAGTTAGAGATAATATTTGGATATTACCTTTTATAGGTAGTATACTTACTGCAATTAGCCTTTTCACTCCTGCAGCTGTTAATTTTACTGGAATAAGTCAAGTACTTCTCTTTATGGATGGTTTTTATGTAACTTTTGGACCAATGACTGGTCCCTCATTTGGATTTATTAATATTCCCATTTTGATAATTATAGGAATTATTTGTACAATCTCAATATTAATTTGTACAATTATTATGTTCATTTCCTCTCTGACCCATCGAAAAAAAGATATACCTGGCTCTTGGTTAGCTCTAAGTATTATACTTATAGGAGTAACTATCTACTATATTGCAGGAACAGAAATGGGATATATGATGTATTTAGTTTTGAGGGGTTATCCACCATCAAGTTTTTGGGGATATAACGTTCCTAGTTTCGCAGTAATTGCTCCATTCATTACAAGTGGAATATCAATCGTAGCATTTATTATCGGTAAAAGTTCTGGAAAGGAAGAAGTGGAAATTGAACCCATCAGTAAAGAGGAACTTCATGTAAAGAAAGAAGAAACTCCCGTAAGCCAACAAATTTCACAACGTGTTCCTACTGAGGACGCTCAAGCTGTCAAGTTTTGTCCTGCCTGTGGTGAAAAAATACCACATGCACAAGCTCAATTTTGTCCTAGTTGTGGATATGATTTGAAACAAGAAGAATAATCTTTTTTTCTAATATTTTTTTTCATTTAACTTACTATTTAAATTTTAAAGGAAAATGACTTTATAGTAAGTTTACTTTAGTTAAAAGAATGGAATAGTATTCCACAAAAATCGTTAATATTTTTAGGAATTTTAAATAATTGATAGTTAAACAGATAAGTGAATAGGACTAAATACATAAATTTTGCGGGAATTGCCAAGTTTGGTCAAAGGCTGAAATGAGCTTGAGCAAAAGCCGATTAAAGGCGATGGGCTCAGAAAGTTAAAAGTCTATTATACTATAGATATTTTAATTGGAGACACCCATTCTCGTAGGAGTTCGGGAGTTCAAATCTCCCTTCCCGCATTTGATATTTTTTAAAGTTAAAATAATAATATATTAGTGAAATTATATAGTAATATATATCGAAAACAATTTAACTAACATTATGTCAGATGAAACTTTACCAGAATTAGAGAAAGAAAAAATTATTGTATTCCAATATAATGATGAATTAAATGAATTTCAAGAACTAGAGTTAGAAGATGATGTACAAATACATGAATTATTAGATCCCGATTTTATTTTACTTTTTGTTGATCCTACCAGATATAGAGTATGGATTTGGCACGGAAGTAATACTACTACACGAATGAAGTTCATTGCCGCTAAATTAGCACCCAGTGTTAGAGATAGATATGGAATTGGGTTTAAAATCGCAGCTGTTGATGAGGGCAATGAGACATTAGGATTCAAAATAGCAGCAGGCATGGAAGAGGAGATTGATTATACCGAGGTACAAACAGGACCTGCTTATGAAGGAACTCAAGAAGATTTAGAATTACTTGAATCTTTATCTAGAGAAAAGATACTTCTACTATTAGAAAAAGCTGGTGTTCCTGAGGGATATGAAAGAAAAATGGTTATTGTAAAAAATCAGATATTTGGCTATAAGGAATACGATAGAAATTATTTAGGATCAGTTATAAAGGAGAAGCAGCTATTTCCATTAAAAGAAGAGGTTGAAGATGGTACATATTTAGCTGAAAATTACATCCCTAGGATGCTTTTCTCTTATAATAATGTTGTATTAACTGAGCTTTTAAAAAAAACTGATAAGAAAAACAATTAATTTTAAATCACTTCTTCTAAACTAAAATATTATGTCTCATGTTAGACGTAACCCATCTTACCAACGTAAAGCTGCTTTAAAAAAGAAACAGAGAAAGAAAAGAAGTATTGGTTTTTTAATTATTATTGTGTTATTTCTTAGTATAATCTTAAGTATTGTTCTTATTATAACGTCAATGCCCTAAAATACCCTCGATACATTAATTATTTAATTTAGAATCCTTTACCTAAATTACTATAAAAAATGTGCGACTTAAATTGAAACTTAAAAAGATCGACTTTATTCTGATCATTTCATTAACAATTTTGACAATTCTTTCATTAGATCTTTTAATAAATGCATCTCATAGAGAAGTTATAGCAAATATATCAAGATACCCTCAATTTCAAGACTTAGCTTCTGGTCTATTCATTACTTTTTTAGTTTGTATGATTGGAAATTTACTTCCAGTTCCTACGCCATATACTTTTGTCGTTTGCTTTAGTGCTCAACCGTTTCGAGAAATGAATGTTTTTATACCTCTATTAGTCGGATTTATAGCTTCATTGGGATGTCTAGTCGGAGAGATGGGGGGATATTTAGTTGGGAGGGGGACTTCTGAATTAATTTCTCCAGAAAGAAGTGAAACTTTGAAAAATTATCAACAATTTTTAGTGGATCATCCAAAATTAGCCCCACTGCTCATATATCTTTTTGGACTTACACCTTTAAATGATGATATGATCACTGTGCCTCTAGGATTGATAAAATATGATGTTAAAAAGACAATTTTTTGGGTTTGGCTTGGAAAACTTGGATTAATGTTAATTTTTGCCTATAATTTACTCAATATATGTATTTTTCTAGGAGGAGAAAATTGGATATTTAGTATAGTAACTCTTTATTTCACTGTGATTACCGTATATCTCATGTTAAGAGTTGATTTTATAGAGATATTCAAAAAATTAAAGAAAAAATAAAGAAATTTATTCATCTTTGATTGTTATATCTGCACCAGGAAGAGATACGCTCCCGGTAGATATACCTTCTGCTTTTTTATAATTCTCTAATGTTCTACTTTCAACTTCTTTGATATAATCTAAGAGTTTATTTTCAATTTCATTATCTACATCTGGTGGATTGAATGACTGAAGAATTTTTTCTACTTTATCTTTTGCTCTTCCAATTATATCTTTTGAACCCTTTTTACGCCAGGTTGAACGCCTATTTCTATCAATTAACATGGGTATATAAAGTTCTTTATGCATAAACTTACGTGTATGAGCTTCACTTAAATAATTTACTCCTTTTTTTGAACTTGAAGCAACTTTTTCTATAACATCTAATGCTATTGTCTCTTCGTTTACATTAATTCCTTCAATTAAACGTTTTGTAATATCAGCTAACTCGTCATCAATTACAAGGAGTTCTAGTGCCTCTACCAAGGTTTCTTCATAAGTTCCTGCACATGTGATATAATTTACTCCAGCTTGGGCAGCAACTAAAAGTGTTTGTAACCTTTCAAAGCCACATTGAACATCAAGTACTTTCGAATCTGTAATACCACCAGGTCCTCTGGAAGGTATATTATAAAATCGCGCTAATTGAGCTATTGCTGTGGTAATAAGCCCTGTTTCAATTGAACCTAAAGCGGCATTTCCTGATTTCATATCTGTAATAGTGGAAACGGTTCCAAAAAACACTGGTGCCCCAGTATTAAAAAGTTGTGCAAGTACAATGCCTCCAATAATTTCAGCGTTAATTTGCGTTAAAAGTCCAGCGAGCGTGACTGGTGCTGTCGCTCCTGCTAATGCTTCCGGAGCGATGATTGTAGGTTGCTTATACTTCGCAAAAACCTCAAGGCCGTTTGTCATTAATTGTGGTAGATATAATGGAGAAGTTGGATTCATAAATCCTATAAACCTTGCATTTTTAATGAGTTCATCTTCACCTCCTACAATAATTGATGCCATGTTCATCATATCTTGACTTGCTAATCTTCCTAAGCAACCAAGTCCATATGGTTTTCGGGTATTATGGACCCATTGATATATACAATGGGCATGAAGCGAGAGATAATTAACGTCATTCGGCCAAACATCTATGTGAGAACAATTTATGTTTTTCAATGAATCAACAATACGTATTTGTTTAATAGTATCTGCCAGAACTGTTTTCCGGACACCGCTTTTTTTGGATGGATCATAGATCTTGACCGGAGTTCCAATAGTAGCATATTGTGTGGATGTAGTATTTACTTCAAAGTTGAATTTTCCATCTGGACCATGTAATTTAAAAGAATTTGGAGCTTTTTTTAGCTTTTCTTTGATAAGAGGTTCCGGAATTTTGATAAATAAGTCATTATCATTTACTTCCGCACCATTCTTTTTAAATAATTGCCTAGCAGAGGGGGAATCAATCTTAATTCCTATAGTTGAGAGAAGTTCTACCGAAGCAGAATTGATAGTGGATATCTCGTCACTTGATAGAACAGTTAGTTTTTTAAGTTTCATAAGATATTTTTAATTAAAATTATTGTAAGCTTAATCTCACTATAATAGAAAATTTGTAAAAAAGTTTATCTTAAAACTTTGCTGTTTAATTTTTCATATATTAAAAAATTCATGTGTTATTTAGAATCCACCTAGTTTTCTCGACAATATGGAATTATCTTTAGAGAATGTCCAAGTGCATAAATTAGTGGATAAAAAGAAAAAAAAATTGATTTGGAATATAAGATTTTTTATCAGTCAGGAATTGCAATAACAATTAATGTATTTTGTCCTATCATATTATCATGGTAAGTTGATACAAGGTCGATTGTCACATTATGAGCTCCAGGTGATAAGACCCTAGTTGAGAATTGTAGCGTTATTGATTGATAATACCAGAGAGAAGCAGCATCTCTGACGCCAACTGTGACTGTAGGGTTATCTAAATGATATCCATCAATATTAAAAAATACTGATACAGAAGATTCAACCTTATATTGTTGATGTATTGTAGCTTCTCCAGTATAACAAAAGTACATGGTTTCATTCTCTCCCACCGTAAAATCTATCGTTAACTGTTCAAAAGTATTATAATCATCTTCCCAATGTAACATATTATATACATATTCTTTATACCAGATATTTGGTTCAGAATAATCATTTTTAAAATCTAAATAATCTTCTTGAAGCTGTGAAGTAGTAATCCAAGAAACAACACCAATCCCGACTCCTGATACACCAATAATTAAGCTCATTATAGCTAAAACTGTTCCAGCTTTACCCACAATTAACACCCTTTTTGTTTATTCAAAATAAATAATAATTTTTAATTAATTTCATTAAAAATGCTAAAAATTTATCTTTAAAAAAGGTTTACATAATAAATGAAATAAGGCTTAGGTATGACGTGCTTGAACACTAAAATAAATTGTATTGAATATTCACTATATAAATTTCAAGTCTTTTTAGTTTCATTTTGATCATTCTCCCAAATTTAGTTTAAACCAAGTAATTTTTTTACTAACATAACTGCTTCAATAGCATCATCCGCCCATCCATCAGCACCAATCTCATCGGCATACTCACTTGAAGTAGGAGAACCACCAATTATTACTTTATATTTTTCTCTTAAACCTCGACTATTAAGCTCTTTTATGACTTCACGCTGAAATCCCATTGACATTGTTATTAACGACGAGAGCCCAATAATTTGAGCTCCAACTTCTTCAGCCTTATCTACAAATGTAGCTGCTGAAACTTCTTCACCTAAATTATAAATTTCAAATCCATTAGAAAAAAGAAAACTTCCAACGAGATCTTTCCCTATACTATGAACATCCCCTTCAACTGTTCCGATTACAATTCGTCCTAAAGTTTCTTTACTTTCACCCGATTGTCTGATTGCAGGATCTAATATATCATCAATAACGTTTTTAACTATATTAGCCGAGCCAATTAGATCTGGAAGAAAAATTTCCTCATCTTCAAATTGCTTACCAATAAATTGCATAATCTTCCCAATGATTTTTAATAATTCTGATGGTTTTGCTTCTTTACTTTCGATAGAAGTGCTACAAAGTTCCTTTAAACCATCTTCATCCCATTCACTAATTAATTCCTTTAGTTTATCTTCCAATGTCATATTAAATCCAACGAGTTTAATTCTCTGTACTATAATTGGAAATTTGTAAAAAAGTTTATCTTAAAACTAAATATTGTAGAATTATATTCATCTCTAATTAAAGATAAAATGTGAAATACTTGTCAGAAAAGAAAAAAACTTTTCAGGAGATAAATAAAGAAAATCGTATCAAATGGGATAAATTAAAGTTTGATACCCAATTGATTCGAGCGGGAGAAGATCCATATCCAGAAACTTCACATAGCCTACGAATACCTATTTATGCTACAAAATCCTATACATATTCTACTTCAAGTGAACTTTATAAAAATCATTACTATTATTCACGAACTGAAAATCCAACACTTTATGCTTTAGATAACAAATTGGCAACTCTTCATAGAGGGGAAAGTGCAATTTCAGTTGCATCTGGAATGGGCGCCGTCCACCTTGCTTGTTCAAGTGTGCTACAACGACGTGTTGAACGTATCCGCCCGAATAAAATAACAAAATTGCTACCTCAGTCTAATCCAGAAAATATTCCTAACATAATTATCCATATTAATCAATATACAGGAGTTTATCGCCTTCTTACAAAGATTTATCCACAGATGGGAATTGAGTTTAAACGTGTAAATCTCTGTGACTTACCTGAAGTTAAAAAAGCAATTGATGATAATACTAAATTCATTTTTTTCGAATCACCTTCAAATCCCACTATAGATATAATAGATATACAAAAATGTGCAGATTTAATTCATGAAGTTAACGGTAAATGTATTGTAGATAATACATTTGCTTCTCCAGCTCTCCAACAGCCACTCGAATTTGGAGCAGATCTTGTAATTGAAAGTTTAACGAAATACACAAATGGACATGGAGATGCACTCGGTGGTGCAATAATTGGTCCGAAAAATGAGATTTTAAACATACGTTATTATTGGCAAGAAACCCAAGGTCAAGTGTTGAGTCCATTTAATGCATGGTTAATTTTACGTGGAATTAGAACACTTAATTTACGGATGGCACGCCATTCGTCAAATGCAATGACATTAGCTGAATTCTTAGAAGATAATCCTAAGGTAACAAAAGTACTATATCCCGGTTTAAAATCTCATCCTGCTCATGAATTAGCAAAAAAACAAATGAAAAATTTTAGTGGAATGATTGGGTTTGAGCTAGAATCGGTGGAAGCAAGCAACAGATTCATTGACTTATTAAAATTAATTAAAGTAGGAGTATCTTTAGGAGATACTACATCTCTTATAGAATATACTTCAATCATGACTGGTATAGATCTTGCTTCATGGGAACGTAAAGCTATGAATATTTCAAACACACACTTTAGATTTTCAGTAGGATTGGAGGATCCAGAAGATCTAATCTCAGATTTGGATCAAGCATTAAAACAAATATAAACTCTTTAAGCTAATAATTTAAATAATTGGAAAAAATATAAAAAAAGATGTAAAATATTAGAAGTTTTAAGTTCTTTCTATTTTTTCTTTCTTTTCTTTATGTAGAACTTCTAGCTTTTCCTTGACTTCATTTACTTTTGCTTTAGTAAATGGATAGAAATAGAGACAGAGTAGTGAAAGACCAACTGCTATAGCGGGGAATAGAACCATTAGGAGTTGAATACCCAAAAGTGTATTAATTTCTGGATTTTCAGTCCATTCTTCCCAACCAGTTGAGAGGAATATCAATGAAACAGATAATATAGATACTACTGCGGAAAGTCGCATGAAAAAGTTAGTGATCCCAAAAAATGTACCTTCTCTTCGAACACCTGTTTTTAATTCATCTTCATCGATAACATCTGCGATAATGAGATAAATAAAATATAGCATACCTCCAAATCCAACACCTGATAGTGATAATACTATAACTGCAACCAAATAATCTGTTATAAATAAGATGGGCATAATCGTTATTCCAAAAAGAACTAAAGCAATCGCAAAAGATGTTCTACTGCCAAGTTTAACATCCAAGAATTTCCAGAGGACTACAGAAATTATTGCTACAATGAAAAGTAATCCCAGTAATAGAGCAATTGACATTGCACTTACCTCCATCAAAATATGTCTAGACCATAGCGGGACGACGTAACCATATAACATTAGTACATATTCAAAAAGAAAGAACAATATTGTATAAAGTACAAACCCCTTATTTTTAAAAGTATAAGTTAATCCTTTAAAAAATGAAAATTCATGCTTATGATCTAGTTTAAACTCTTTTTTCTCTATAACACCCCATTTAATGGCGATGAACAGAGATATCCCTACAATAATCGAGGTTACTATTCCATTAATTAAATACCCCGACATTTCATGTGTATCGCCAATAAACATCCCTGGGATTAAAAATGCCATAATTAATCCCAAAGTAGCTAAGATTTGTTTTATAGTATTAACTTCGGCTCTTTCTTCCACTGAAGTATAGAGTTCAGGAAAAAGGGCATCAAAAAATGTAACCATAGTATAAAACGTATCATAACAAAAGAGTAATATTAGAAGATAAACAAAAGTTAGAATATCATTATTTAAAGGTGGTAACCATATAACTATTTCAATTATTAAAATTGGAATAGTTCCTAATATAATAAATGGTTTCCTGCGTCCCCAGCGTGTTTGTGTTCTATCAGATAAATAACCTAATAAGGGATCATTTATCGCATTCCAGATGATCCATATAATAAATGCTAACATAATGTATTTAAGGTTTAATCCTACTGCTGTGAAATAGAAAGCAAATACCCAAGTATTAAATGCGCTCATTATAAACCACTGAGAAAAGCTCCCCATTCCGAAACTCCACTTCTGTTTTTTACTAAACTTAATTTCTCGGTGTTCATCTTCGAACTTAATTTCGCTCAAAATTTAGTCACCAATCAAATTTCATTTTTAATTTATTTATAAATTTTGTAATAATTATTGTGTTTTCTATTAAAAATTAAGTAATAATAATTGGACTAAAATGTAAACAACCAAAAAAGAGAACCCTTACTGTTCTCAATCAACAAAATCTCAGTATTAACTATTTGATCTTAGAAAAAAAGCTATTTAGAATATTTTTGAATAATAAATTCTTGTAAAGACCATGCATATTTCTCAAGATTAAGAATTAGCATTTTTTGTTGTATTTCCCTCAGATATGGGACATCTATCTTCTTAAATAATGATTTTAAATAATCAATTGTTTCAAAAATTCCCACAATTACTTCCCAATCATTTGCCCATTCATAATCTTGATAATCTATTAATTCCATTTTAATCCTTACTCATGAAAATATTGTTAAATATTGATAATTTATTCTCTGTGGTTATCCATAAAAATATGGCTTTTTAAATTTTTAGATAGTAATAGTTTTCTGATGACATAAAAGAAAGAAAAAAGAAAATAAGAGAATACGTTTAAAAATTGAAAAAATATTTTCATTCAATTAAATTCAATCTAATTTTGACTATTATTTCTTAACATACACCAAAAAGGGACCTCAGTTTTAGGTACTATAACATGTTCAACAACTTTAAAACCATAATTCTGATAGAATGACACATTTTTTTCTGTATTAGTTTCTAAATAAATGGGTAATCCTTCTCTATCGATTTTTGTTATCATCGCCTTTAAGAGGAGGCCTCCATAGCCTTTTCCTTGTTCTTCCGGCTCAACAGCAATTGATTGTAAATACCAGTGATCAAAGGGCACAAGATGTTTATGTGCGGGACCCATATAATCATACAAAGGCTTCCCTCTCTTCATTGCTTTTAGTCCAGTTTTACGCATAACGCGAAATCCTCCGCATCTAATACTGCTCCAAATACTCAGATGAACTTTTTTTGGAGGCAACCAGACAGCTATTCCTTCTAAATTTGGAGAAGTCGCATAAACTTCACCATGACTAAGACCATATTTAAGAATCATTTCGAATCCAAATTTGTTTTTTTCCTTTCTTTCAATCTCATCAGGAAACATAAGTATTGAAGTTGGATAATCTTGAAAAGCCCTTCCTGATACCTCACTTGAAGGTTTAATATGCTCTTTTGTTAATCTTATAATGCTATTCAAATCGGGTTTCATAAAAATTACATCCTCTAATAATAAAATTATTTCTTTGTTATTACAACTGTTTCAGAGACATTTTGCATTATTCTGAATCGGTTTTTAGGATCTCCAGAATTTTTCATAACTCCAATAATGAAATCTAGTATTATTAAACCAGAAGGTTTTAATAGATTATTAATAGCATAATTGCCTGGAGCTGCAGAGGTAAGAGTTTTTTCATCTACAGTTCTTATATTTAAAGCTATTTTTCCTACAGTTTGCCCATTATTATATGTTTCAAGCAGCCAAGAGTATAAAAATCCAATTAACCAGTTAAAAGGAAAAGAAACAAACCACATTCCTCCGAAGGGATCAAAAATATTAAAGGGTATCCACGGAATAAATATAACCCATGAAAGACTTGAACTAATTAAACCAATAATTATACCGTCAATTAAGAGAGCAATCAATCTTGGTAATAATTCAGCATATTCCACACCTTCATTTTTGATAATTCCCGCAGACATGGGTTGCTTTTCAGAAATATTTCCTGAAATAGCCATTCTAGTTCTTAAATCTACACCGCATCCTTGACAAAATGTTGCATCTGGCTCTAATTTATATCCACACTTAGGACAGAATTTTAACGACAATATATATAGACTCCTTATTCTTGTTTTTATAATATTTTGTTTTCATTCAATAATAATCTTAAATTTATAATTTATTTATGAGTTCAGGAGTCCAGTTTTAAAAAGTGCGTTTAATCATAGATACATTTGAAAATTTTTTTCTATGATATCTTTTGCTTCTTTAAAATCAGAGACATTAATCAATTTATTAAGATCTTGTAAGTTTTGAAGTTCGTTTTTATACCTATTACGAAATTCTTCCGAGAAGTTGTCCATTAGTTTTTTTAAAATTGCATTTTTCCTATTGGTTATTAATACTACAGCAAATCCACAGTTATCATAATTTACTATTATGTCTGAATTTTCGGTTTGAAGTACTTCTATTTGATCTTTAGTATCTACAAATTCAGAGAGGATATGATTAATTCCTATAAGAATATTTCCCCATATAGTCGAATCAACCTCATTATTAGCAGTTTTAAACTTGTAAGAAAACAATAAAATTCCAGATTTATGATAAATGTTAATGTAATATATTTTATTTGTTAATTCGGAAAATAACTCAGGTTTCTTTACTATCATAAAACAAACTGAGGTTAAATTAATCCATAATGAAAAAATATATAATTCTCTAAAAATCCATACTTGAAACATAACATATAAAATGAACATTAAAATAGGAAATGTAAAAATAAATGAATTGATGATTAACCCTTTAGGAGTTGCCTTATCCCTTGCTTTTTTATAAATTATATAAGATGAATAGAAAAAATAAAAGACAAAAGATAATTGAAAGATACTAATAATAAATCCTGTCATAAAATTAAATGTATAATTTATTTTTGAAATATCTAAAATTAAGAACGGTGGCGAATTGGAATAATTTAAAGAAAGTTGGATCGAATTAGGTGTAAAAAAAGAACCTATAAAAAACCCAAAAAGAATCATAAAATACAAAAAGGGAAAATACGGAATTTTTTTAAGTTCCTTTAAGAATGCATATATTAAGGATATCAATATTAAGCCGATAAAACCAGAAACAAGAGAAAGTTTCCAGAGGAGGATGTTAATGCCTTCGGAAAAGAAGAAGATTACAGAAAAGAAATAAAGAGTTGAATATAACATACAAGTATTAAATATAGTTACAAAATTTAGAATTGCAGTAAATTTTATGCCATATTTTTCATGATGAGTAAAAATAAAAAATAAAGTATATCCTGTGACGCATAGTATAAAAATATAGCCAATAACTGTTGGTGCTATAAATAGAGTTTCAGCCATAATCTGATTCTAAAAAGAATTTTTTCTTTTTTTTATTTATGTGATTTCTCTTAAAAAAAAATTAATCTTATTGAATATAATCATATGATTATAAAAATTTTTTTTTATTTAAATTAAATATAAAAAACATAGTAATATTCAATTAAACTAACGTATAATTATACGAAAGCTTATTCCTTTAACTTGATTATTTTTTTATTATAAAAGGTTCAAAAAAATCCATTATAATTTCTTTTGCATTCCTAAACTCTGAAACATCAATTAACCCATTTAAACTTTTCAATTTTTCTTTATTTAGTGAAGTAAATTTTTTCATAAAACTATTAACGGCTTTATCTATAAACGTATTTTTATGGTTAGCCGTTAGTAAAAGCGCATAACCATGATTATTATCATATTCAAGGATAATATCTCGATTCTTCATTTTAATAAGGTTTAGTTGATCTTTTTTATCTATAAAATTTGAAAGGATGTGGTTAATTCCAATAAGAATTGAGCCTTTTAAGAGAGATTCATCATTTTCTTCTCCAGTTTCGAAATTATATGAATACA
>JAUWHL010000333.1 GCA_030605895.1 Promethearchaeota archaeon
GAATAGCGGACGTTCTTGAATTCATGATCAAAAATCGTATCAGTTAATCCTGTTATTGATTCTGAAATTAAGATAGCGGGGACAATTTGAAGAGGGTTATAGCCTAATAAGAACAATAACGGCGATAATGCGGTACCAAATCCCATACCAGCCATGGAATCCATTGATTCAAATAAAAATGCCAATAAAATTATGAGTAAGATTAATTCCATATTTATAAAGCCCTACAGGAAAAAATAGAATAATACCATTATTAGAGAATAACAAAACAAAGCAATGCCTATTTTTTTTATAGAATGTATTTCTACTTTCATTCTTTCAATAATTGGTTTTTCATCCAATTCACGAGCTTCTTTTCCAATTTCCCTGCTTATTGACATTTTTCTTACTCAATTTTTTAATTATTGATTATTAATTATAATTAAGTATAATTAAATATAATAATATTATATTTTATAAAGATTATGTTCTTTCAAAAGTAATAATTTTATCCGGATATTATCCAATTATTCCCACTTTTTTCCGAATTCTGTCCGAAACATTTAAATTGTATATTTTATATTACATATATGGTAAGAGAAGAAAAAAATAATCTAATAAAAAAAAGTTTTATTGAAAATTGTTCGATAAAAAATAAAAAAGGGGTGGTATTTAGTGTCAAAAGCAAAATCTCCAGTCTCAAATAGGATATTTCAAAAAAATGAAAAAGATTCATTAATAATTATTGAATTGACTAGAGAATTAAAAGAGAAGATTAATCACTTCTATCAACATTTATTAAACAGCTATTTTCCATTCGATGCTTTATGTTGGGCTCTTGCAGAACTCCAATTAATTTTTGAAAAAGGTTCAAAAAAATATTATAGAAGAGATGTTATAAAAAGAGCTGAGAAATTTATTGATTCAGACCTTGATTATGATACTCTTTGCTGGCTAATTTCAAGTTATAAGACATATCTTGAAGAGATTAAATTATATCCCTAATAACTACAGATTCCTAAATTTTTGAGGTGGTAATATGATTGAGATATTAAACAAGAAGAATAAAAGAATTGGATTTATTGAGGGAGTAAAATGCTTCAATAAAAAACATAAATTAATAGGTTATTTAGAGGGAAATGAACTTAAAAGCAATAATGGATTTGTTATTTTAAAGCTAGATAAACATAATGATCTTTTTATAAATAATGATCAAGTAGGTTTTATTTATAATTCTGAGATATATATTAGAGAACAACCAGTATTTAAAGTTTTAAAAGAAAAAAGAGAGATTTATACTTTAGATCGGAAGAAAGTATTAAAATTAAAAGGAAACCATGAAAAAATTGATGATATAGATTTCGTTGCTATTGCGGCGCTTTTTCTTAGATCATATTGGATGAATATAATAATTGATTATCGATAATAAATTCAAAATTTTTTTTTATTTTTTTTATTACTTATAGCTAAAGTAATATAAAAAACTACCTCTTCTAATGAGTTGTCATAAAATCTCTTACAAATTTTTAATAAAATTCACAATCAAGCAGAATTTGTGATATATCTAAAACAGAAATTCGGAAAGTTATGCGTTATGCTGGGCCCCGAATGATATATTCTCATCCCATAAAGAGTTTTCGTCATCTCTTTAAAAAATTAAAAAAAATTGATGAGTTAAAATATTCTTTTATTGATGATTGTTTTAAATCAGGCGACATTTTAATGCATTTACTTAACTAGAACAGCTAAATTTCTTTTAATAACGGGAAGGCTTTTATCTGAATTAGAAGGAGAAAATATTTTGAGTTTTTTAGATAAAGAATTTGCCAATTTTTCATCTCTTTGTCCTTCTAATAATACTTTAGTTTCATTCTCTGTAATGTCATCCAATTTTTCTGTTAAATTGATTACTTCTTTATTACCTGGGCAAGGTTTTTGGCATCTCATACAGCCTATTAAAGCGTTATGTGCATCAGTAGGAATCCAGTCTGGAATTATACCTTGAATTTCATTATAAACAGAAATACATTTACCTGCATCAATAACAAAATTTTCATCAGAGATTAATGGGATCGCATTAGTAGGACAATTATTTATACAAATTGTACAATTTTTACATTGATCCATCATTTTTATCTCAGTCCAATTATCTTCTTCAAATTGAAAATCTGTAAAAAAAGCAAATAAATTTATCATGCTCCCCCATCCATCAATATAACAAATATTATTCCTCCCATATTCTCCAAGTCCACTTCTAACAGCTAATAATTTTACATGAAGTTTCCGTGTGAACTCAACTTTATATCCTGGTTCCTGTATAATATCTTTTATTATTAGATTCTCGAAGTCTTCTACAGTTGTACCATCATCATAATAATTTGGGGGTATCATAATTTCATGAATTTTACCATCTAAATGAAAATTCACTACTGCTAACTTACTAAATATCGCTAAAATTATTATAGATTTAGCATTTGGAAGATTTTCAGGGATTTCAAACTTTTTAGTATCAATATAACTCCTATAAACTTCATTATCGCTAAGTTTTCCTTCTCTACGTAATTTATCAATATCTTCTTGGAGGTCTTTCAAATGCTCCACAGAAATGGTACGATATTTATATTTAAAATCTAAATTAATGCCACTATACATAAATAACTTCCTTTTAAATGTAAAAATCTAATATAAGAAATTAAAAATATTAAAGACAAAGTATAATTTTAAATTTTACTGATTTTTCTTCTTTTGTTCTGATTTCTTCTTTTGTTCTAATATCGTTGTTTTTATGTGAGAAAGATGTAAAAGAAATGTTTATGAGAGAATAAATAAGTTAAGAATAAATATTAATTCCTTTTTTTTTTTCTTTAAAGGTTAAGTTGGAAATTTAATTTTTTCTAAAGCTATTTCAAAGTCTTTCTCCTTTTTTATTAAAACACCTAAAAAGGGTATATTTTCTTTCAATTCTTCCATAGTAATACCACTTTTCAATAATACCCCTATCCAATCAAGAAGTTCCGAAGTCGATGGCATTTTTCGTAGTTTTGTAATAGCTCTTAATGCGTAAAAGTGTTGCAAACACTGACTTAAAAGTTGTTGTTTTAAATCTGGATAATGCAATTTACAAATTTCTGCCATAAATTCTTTTGAGGGGAACTCTATCCAGTGAAATACACATCTTCTTAAGAATGCATCAGGAAGTTCCTTCTCATTATTAGATGTAATAATTATAATCGGTCTGGTTTTAGCTTTCACGAATTCTTTGGTTTCTTTAATGTAAAATTCCATTACATCTAATTCTTGTAATAAATCATTAGGAAACTCAATATCTGCTTTATCAATTTCATCTAATATGAGAACAACTTGCTCATCAGAAACAAAAGCTTCACCCAAAGGTCCCAGAGTTATATAATCATTAATATTATTCACATCTCGATCTTCAGAGCCAAATCTACTATCATTTAATCTCTGAACTGTGTCATACATATAACACCCGTCAATTGCTTCGGTTGTACTTTTAATATTCCAAATTATCAATCTTTTTCCCAAGCTTTCAGCTATAGCATGTGCTAGCATAGTTTTTCCGGTTCCTGGTTCTCCCTTAACCAATAAAGGACGCTCAAGAGCTATAGCAACGTTAACTATATTTCTAAGCTGAGGATCTGCAAGATATTTAACAGTTTCAGTTTTTACGTCTCCTTGGAATTTATTAAAATCCATATTACTCATAATTATATGAAATTAATCTAAAATTAAATAATTTTTTAATAATTTTTATTCGATTCAATTAGAAATATCAAAAAATGGATTATCTATATTAAGAATACAATAAGGATTCTTGTGAGATTATTCCTTTTCTATTTACTAAAATTTAAAAGTTCTCACTTGATTATGGTTTTGAGAAGACTTGACTAGTACAGAAGATGCAACTTTAATAAACATGATATGTCCGTACTGTAAAGAGAGTTTCAGAAAGCAAGTAGACTATCAAAAGAAGCATGGTCTTTTCACAATATTAATAAAAAACCATTCTGATAACTCAAATTGCCCTCCTTTTATTGCTTTTATAGATAATAATGGAAAACACAGAGGCTCCCAGAAGATAGATGACATTGAAGCTGAAGAAGAAGCTTCTCTTAATGGGCAATTTCTTGAAGCTGCTCGAAATCGGATAAATGAACTAAAAGATGATATAAGGTTTTATCATTTAAAAGTGCCTCGGAAAGGAGGAAGGGGATTTGAACATAAAGTAGCAAGTGTTTCTGATAGATCCTTTATGAGCTCTAAATTATATCAATCTTTAGTTGATTTTTTAACGATTTATGAAGAAGATAATACATTTGGAGCGATTTCTATTGAAAGAGATACTATTTTTGAAGGAGGACTATTAGTTTATGGTAAATATCTTGGAATGATATATACTATGTTCTGGAAAAAACAAAAACCTCTATTTAGTAAATCTTTAGATGACTTGAAAGCAGAAGCTAACCTTACAATAGAAAAACTTATCGAATTATATGATATTATGGATTTGTTCTTTTAACAAGTCGCTTTATAAGAAACAATTTCGCATCATTTCTTGGATAATTTCATCATATTACAGTCTAACCTTGAAAATATCTCATTTACTAAAAAAAAATAAATTTTAAATAATCCTATTTTATTATCGTAGCATTTGTGATTTTTCTATTTAGTAAAATTAAATACTAAATGAAAAAAAAAAAAATTCTTTTAATCTGCTTGACCTAAAATACTAACGCTGCAAACGCAAAATGCTCCACCAAGATTATGAGCTAATCCTATTTTAGCATCAGGTACTTGTCTTCCTTCAGCTCTTCCTTGAAGTTGTTTTGTTACTTCTTGCAACATTCTACATCCAGTAGCACCTATTGGATGCCCAAAGGCTTTTAGGCCTCCAGATGGATTAACCGCAGTTTCACCATCCCAATTAAATGTACCATTCTTTAATTCTTCAGCTGCCATTCCACTGTCGCAAAACTTTAAATCTTGACAGTTTAAGAGTTCAGTAATTGTAAAACAATCGTGAACTTCGGCACAATCGATCTGTTTTCTAGGATCTATAATCCCTGCTTCCTTATAGGCCATTTCTCTTGCTTTTACTGTTGCTGGAAAGCTTGTGAATGTATGGGATGGCTGATACCAAGGAGTATTTGTTTGACAAGATATAGCATTTGCTTTTACAACTATGTAATCGTCTGAATGCGCATAACTTGGAGCATCTTCTACTCTTGTTAAAATCAGTGCTGCAGCACCATCACTCATAGCACAGCAATCACTACGCCCCAAAGGGTCCGCAATCATAATATCCCTCATTACCTTCTCAATTGTAGTTGGTCTTCGAAAATGTGCTTTCGGATGATGAGATCCGTTATCGTGGTTTTTAACAGCAACTCGAGCTAAATCTTCCTTACTCCAACCCCATTTATGAAAAGATCTTGTTGCTGCCATGCTAAACATTGCAGGGGCAGAAGGTATAGGTAATGTTGGATGACCAAATAAATCAAAACCGGGTAATCCACTAGAGGACTCATCCATTAATTTTTCCACACCACAAGCGAGAACAACATCATAGGCACCACTAGCTAGAGCGAAACAGGCATTTCTGAAAGCATCCATCCCCGAAGCACAATAATTTTCTGTTCTAGTAATTGGTTTGCCATCTAATCTTAAAATATCTTCTACTGTAGCTCCTGAAAGTCCTGTAAAGAAATAAAATATTCCAACCCAAACTGCGTCTATCTCATCCTTAGTTATCCCAGCGTCTTTATTAGCGCCTTGAACCGCTTCGAAGAGTAAATCATATTGATTCTTGTCCCATAGTTCACCAAATTTTGTTGCATCGCA
>JAUWHL010000245.1 GCA_030605895.1 Promethearchaeota archaeon
TTTTTTTTGAGTGTGTATAATTTTTTATTCTCTGATCATAAAGTGTGTATTATCATATTTAAATGTTGTGGATCGAAGTGTGTATTGCAAATCATGAAAATGCTGTATATTGTTAGAAGAAGCTGTCTAACATTATTTCACAATGATTTTAAAGTGTGTGTATAAGAAAAATTGAATACACAACATAAAAAATTTTAAATTTAAATTTTAAGTTTATAGATTGGGCACTATAGGAATCTTGAGTAGAAGGAAACCAATAAATGAAGGTATTTAATAGGTAGATATTATATAATCTTTTTTCTTTATCTCCTTCACCTCAGTGTGAAAGACTCTTTTTTATATCTCTTTTACTATTTTGGTTTTGATAATGTGGAATGATATTCCCAAAATAAAATTCACACAAGTTAGTGCGCAAAGAACGTACAAACTAATAGGTTTCCTTAAAATTTTCGAAAAGATTTATTGGATTGTTTTAATTTTAATTTTTATTAGGTATTTTTTATCAGGTTGAATTGTTAATAAAACTAAGTGATAAAAATGGATAAACTTTTTTTAAAAGCTGGAAAAAATATTGTTGAAGTTTGTTCTCGTTTGATGCTAAAAGAGACAGCAACTATCGTAACAGATAAAGAGACTATAAAAATTGGCGAAACAGTTAAGAAGGTTGCGGATGAAATAACAAATAAAGTCAATTTTCACGTACTTGAAGATTATGGAGAAAGACCATTGACTTTTTTGCCAAAAAAGATAAAGAAAGATATTAAAACCACCGATGTCACTTACCTTGCTGTAAACTCAAAACCTGGAGAATTACAAAAATTCCGAGCTCCTCTCGTTATGTTAGCTATAAAATCTGGGAGAGAAATTCACATGCCTAATATTGATGATGCAATAATAAAATCTGGAATGCAAGCAGATTATTATAAAATTGCCTCACTCACATTTTTAATTACTGGGATTGCTACAAAATCTAAAACAGCCAGAGTTACAACCCCTAAAGGCACGGATTTAAGGGTTAATTTCTCAAAAGAACTAAAGTGGGTCCCTGATACAGGTTTATTATGGTATAAAGGGATGTGGGGTAACTTACCTGCCGGTGAAGCTTTCACTTGTCCAGAAAGTATAGAGGGGACTATGGTTGTAAATGGTACATTGGGTGATTTTTTCTGTGCGAAATATGGTGATTTAGAAGAAACTCCAGTATCAATTCCGATTAAAAATTCGAGAGCAGTTGTTGAAAAAATTGAATGTGAAAACGAAGCATTGTTAAAAGAACTGCAACAATATTTATTACAAGATGAAAACGCTAACAGAGTAGGGGAATTTGCCTGTGGCACAAACATTTCTTTGAGGGGTTTTGTTGGTAATCTTCTTCAAGATGAGAAATTCCCTGGGGTTCATGTTGCCTTTGGAAGCCCCTTTCCAGAACATACAGGAGCAGATTGGAAATCAAACGGACATGTAGATGGTATTATGAAAGAAAGTTCACTTTGGTTTGATGATATTCAAATTATTAAGGATGGAAAGTTTAAAGAAAAAGAGTTATATACTTTAGATTAATCTTTTTCTATTTTTTCTATTTAAAGTTAATTTTTATATTAAATTTTAAAAATTCGATTTCCTATGATATCGGAAAAAAATATATTAGTGTAATGTTTTTAAATACTTAAAAACAAAATATATGAGATAGTCTAATTATAATCTGAATTTATCCTCCATGACTGAAGAAGAAAAGTTTGAATCTATTATTCAAGAGATTAAGGAAATTTATTTGTACTTAACACAGCAAGAACCAACCCCAGATGATGAAATTGAAGCTCGGGAGAAATTACAAGAGAAGATAAAATCATTAAGAGCTGTCAATTATTCTCAAGTAGGTGATAATATTAGCCTATTTGAAGAGACCTTAATTAAATTAGAAGAATGGGATACTTTAGAACTTTGGTTTATAGAATCTGAGTTACCAGAATATATTCGAAAAATAATTAATATAACTGAAGAATTACCAGAAATTCAACCCCAAGTAGAATATCAAGAATCCCCAACAACAAAACTACGTGAAGATTTAGAAACCGCGTGTGTTGATATTGATATAATTGTTGATAAGGTTTCTGACAAATTTAAAGGAGAAATTGAAGATCTTAAGCAAGAGATTGATGTCTTAAAACTCGAAATAGAAAAGAAGGATGAGACACTTAAACAAGTTTCTCAGATGAAAGTTGTAAAAAAAATTACACCTAAGAAAAATGTGAAATTACCTCCACCAAAAATTAAAATCCCTGTTATCAGAAAGCCTGATAAAATTCCTCATATTAAAGCTCCAAGAGAAATGAAAGCGGAAAAGCCAAGAGCGCAGATTGGGTTAAATTCTATTAAACAAGTTCAATTAAAAATTGAAGAAGAGATAGAAAAACTAAAAACTCCAATTTTTGATAAAAAGTTGGAGATTGAACAAGAAAAAATCCTACCATCTGATGAACCCAAACCTCCATCAAAATTTTCAAAACCAAAAATTATTTTAGAATCGCTTAAAGAACAAGAATCAATTTTAGAGATTCTCGAAGAAAAACAAACATCTCAAGCTAAACCTATATCCAAAATGATTTCAGAACTACCTGAAAAACCACCATCAATATCAGAGATACTCAAGGAATCTGAAAGCTCTTCAAAACTTACTACACCACCACAATTTACTGAAATGCCAGATAAACCAAAAAAAAGTTCAGTAATATCTGAAATTATAGAAATTGATACTGTAGAAGAAAAAGAAATCCCCTTTACAGTTAAAGAACCTAAAATTACTGAAAAACCCGAAAGTATTGAAAAACCTCAAATAATTACTCAAAAACCTAAAATTACACCAGTAAGTGTAGAAGAAATTGAAACTGAATCAATTCCATCAACCGGAACTGATTTATTCAATGTATTTTCATCAGTTGGAGAAAAAACAAGTGAAAAATTATCAACGCTAAATAAAACCTTTAGTTCATTACCTACAAAAGAAAAGAAAAAGAAGGATGATAAAAAAAAGAAGAAGGAAGAGAAAGAGGAAATAAAGAAAACAGATGCAGTTTCTTTTGTTGGGTTTGGTGACTCTAAGCCAGAAGTGAGTATACCTGAGGAATATGAAATCTCTACTGGAGAAGAATTACCTTCAGATAAGGATTCTTTATATCAAGAGTTAATAGCTCTTGAGGGTAAACGATATTCATTAGAAAAAAGTTTTAAAGAAATTGAAAAAAGCTATGGTACTGGTTCAATTAATGATATTGAATATAATAAACAAAGTGATGAGCTGAGAGGAAAATTAGATAATATAACTTCAAGAATTAATAAAATAAGAAGAATCATATCTAGCTTATAATTTTATATCAACCTCTTTAAATCTTTATTTTAAAAAAAGTTGTTAGACCAATTTTAAGGTGTTTTAATGCTATTTTTTTCTATTTTAAAGATTTCTTATTTAATTAATAATTTATCTCTGTTAAAAATAAAAAAAAATAAAGAAAAAAAAAGTGAATTTTTAATTTATTCTTAATTTTCTTTTTTTACTTATCCCTAATACTATCAGCGAAATTCCTGAAAGACTAATCAAAGATAAAATTAATGGTTCAAAACCAGAAATTCGTCTACCTTCACCTTCACCTTCAATATATACTGTAAATGTGGGATCTTGATTAATCGTGCCCCCAGACCAAATTGGGAAGCATGTTAGGTAAAAGAATTTGGCTTTATCCAAGTCGGGGCTAAAAAACGCAATCCATCCCGCGGCCGTACTCCCCGTTAAATTTGCAATCATACCCGCTAAAATAACTCTTACATATAATTGTCCTAAGAATCCTAAAGGTGTTTTAATCGCATCATTTCTTAAAACTCTTGTAGGTGCTGGATACTCGTCAACTCCATTAAGAAGATAATTTGGTTTAGATGCAAAATCGATCTTATAAGCAGGTTCATCCATAAAATCATATTTTGCTGCTGTTATATTCTTTGCCGATGCTCCTAACGTGTTATCATTTTCATCTACAAAATCAGTACTACCAGTATATTGAAATTGGTTCCGCCAATTACTTAAATTCATAACAAGTATATTGACATGATTAATTACAGCAAGGCTAAAACCTGGAATTAATAAACTTCCATCTATTCTATCAGCAACGGCGGTTTCATTATAATAACCAATATCTGTAGAAACTGGTATAGTTATTTCAATATTTTCACCACCAAAATAATCTGTAGCAGTTTCATTATCTCCTATCACCCAAAGATCTGTAATTTCACCAATATCATATTCAGTTGTAGTGGTAACTTCTCTGAGATCCGGAATTGTACTATCTTGATATGATACAACATAAGTGAAATTAATCTCTGAGAGGAGTGCAAAAGCAGAACATTTTTGAATTATTTCTACTTGGGTTATGCTGTCATCCAAACCCTCTGTAACATTAATTTTTTGCCATAAAATAAAAACATTCTTATAAGACATTCCGTATTTAAATGTATCAGGTTCAGTTTCTTTCATTGGTATTGGAACCGCCGTTGTTATCGTTTCATTGTCAAAATGCATATATTCTGGTACTCCATTAGCCCAGAATATTAAATTAGCTATAAATTTATGATATTCAGAGTAATATGACCATCCCATATAGAGTGAATCATTCTCATCAGGGATATCGGGAATTCCTGGATTTGTAATATCTTCTCTATAGGCTAGTAATCCTAGAAATGTGTTTATTACAAAAATATGTATATTCGTTTGACCTGGAGGTCGAAAATGCTGTAATAATAATTGATAAGGAGCACATCCGTAAAGCGATACAGAAGTATTAGAAACATCCCATGTAAAATTTTGCATAGCTATATATAAACTCTGCACATTTTGAATATTATTCCAAGCAATAAAAAATTTAGAGTCAACTTGAGTATTATTATCCGTTAAACCTTCAGAAACATCATCATGCAGCGGTCCAGGATTATAGTCTTTCTCTAAATAATCACCAGCAAAATCATATAAAATAGACCAATATTCTTCTGAGAAATTATGACCAATTCCTGATTCTACTGAAGCCGCTTGACCCAATGGCATTACTGTAAATATAGACAGAACAAGTAAGCAAGTAATCAAAGAAAATGCAATTTTTCTTTTTAAATACATAATATTCCCTCTAAAATTATTTGAATAGTTACTCTTTCTTTTTGTAAGATAATTAGTAATTAATAATCATTATAGAAAGATAGATTAATAAAAAAATTGGTTCTACTCTATTAGAATATTTAACAAAAGGCTTAGTATTCAATTAAATGTTTTTAAATAAAGGGATTTATTTTTTTATCCTAAGTTTCTTTTCATATCTATCATATATAAAATAATAGAAAATTACTTTAATCTTAGATTATTTCATACGCTGGAGGCATTTTGTTTTTATGCTCTGCCGATGTCATCATGAGTTTAACTTTTTTAACATTATCTTTATCCAAATCATTTAATGATAAATTGTAATCTATCCTATAAATTATTTCATCTAAATCATGATAAGACATTCCAATCTCTCCTTCATCTGTTTGTCCTTCCCATAATCCCGCGCTTGGTGGTTTTTTAATGATTTGTTTAGGTATATTTAATATTTTAGCGAATTTTCTCACTTCACATTTATATAACCCTCCGATTGGTTCAAAATCAACTCCTCCATCGCCATATTTTGTAAAGTAGCCAATTGCTAATTCAGTTCTATTACTAGTACCTGCAACAAGTAATTTTCCAAAAGATTGACCCGCAAAATAAATAGCCATCATTCTTAGTCGAGGTTTTAAATTTGCCATTGCCATTTGACTTGATTCAAATAAGGGTGATGTTATATTTATAAATTCATCATAAACACGTGATAATTCTATTTTGATAAATCTAATTCCTAAAATGTCGGCTAATTCTTTCGCATCATTTAAATCTTGCGGGATTGATGAACAAGGCAACCCAAGTCCAATAACTTTCTCTTTACCGAGTGCATTAACACATAAAGTCGATGTCACAGCACTATCAATACCTCCACTAATTCCTACCACCACACCATCAACTTTGGCGGAATTTACATATTCTTTTATCCAGTTTTGAATTTTAGAAATTATCAGTTTATAATCTAGTTCTCGCATAATAATTTTCACAAATACTACAAATACTAATTTTTAAAATCCTTATATTAGCATAAACTTAAAAGAAAAGATTATAATAAAAATTTTATACTTATAAAATTAAAAAAATAAACTTAATTTAATCTATTTGCATTAAATTAAATTATAAACATAAAATTTGATGAAGAATGAGTGAGGAATTTAAATCAATTGTAGATTCTTCTTATGATAATGGAAAGCCATTATGGATTTATACTTCAGATTACATTTATGGGATAGTCCCTACTGCTGGTGATAAATGGATAGAAGTATCTTATACTTTTGAAGATTCAGATGATCCTTTAATGAAAGGAGAGAAGGGAGCAGATTTTGCTTATCAATTAATGATGGAAGAAATTTCTAAAGGTGTTACATTTTATGTAGAAGATTTAAAAGTACCTTTGTTAAAAGAGTTTGCTGGAGGTACTGGAAAATCGGATTCTGATTTAATTACCGCAGTAATTGAAGAATTAATTACTAATACTTCAAAATATACGAGCAATACTGATTTTCTAATTAAAAGTAAAGATGAATTAGATAAATTAAAGCAAAAAGTATAACATTCTACTTATTTATAAATATAGACCACGCCGTTGTGGATGCCTTTTCGAAAATTCCTTATCAATCCGTCTTCCTAATACATGCCCTATATTTGGATCACGTTCATTTATTAATTGTTTTAGATAGTTACCGTGTTCTTGGGAATATTTTTCAATACCCGTAGCAATAACATTCTGATCTCTCTTTATAGGAACAATCATTCCAAATAAGCGAAACATGTCGTTAGATGACATCTTTTTTCCAATTCTTTCATCGATGTCCTTATCTAAATTTCTAACAACTGTACCCATGCTTAACGCAGAATAAGGACTCAGTTGTTTTGATTTTAACCAATAAGCGTTGGGTTTCTTTGTAATAAATGTATCCAAATTTCCTTTATCATCATTTGAACCTATTACTCTCCAATCTTTTGGGTCTTTATCGTACTCTTTTTTCATTTTTTTTACAATTGAGTTAATTGGAGCAACTCCGTAATAGTCTTTTTCTTCCTTATTATCACTAGTCATAGTACCTATTATATAAAGTAATTATAACTATAAAAATATAAACAAAAATATCACATAAACAGTAAAATATATTAAATTGAAAAAAAAAGATGATATACAAAAGAAATTTGTAAATGTAAAAGTGGAATATCAAAAAAATTTTAATAAATTCAAGGAATTCATTGGATTATTTGATGAATCAATAAATAATAATGATTTTCAGCAATTAAATAAGTTTTATCCTCTAATTGAGGATTTTGAAATTCTTTTTTTAAGTGGTTATCAGAAACGTAAAAAAGAAGGAACGTTTTATACAGATAAAACAATATCAGATTTTATAGTAATTGAATCTTTACTTTGCCTAATTAATAAAAAATTAAAAATTTACGATCAAAATTTTAAAAAAATTGAAAAAATAGATGAAATTTATGAGTTTGACCCAAAAATTAAACACAAAATGGTTGAACTCTTATTAAATAGTAAAATTTGTGATCCAGCATGTGGTTCAGGAAGATTTATTTTAAGTTCTGCTGAAATTATTTTTAGGATAATTAGAAAATTAAATCCAAACTTATCCGATCTTAATCTTAAGATTCAAATACTAAAAAACTTATTTGGATATGATATTAATGAAGATGCTATTAAATTATGCAGATTAAAACTTATACGTTGGTACAATGAAAAACAAAATTTGAATATCAAAAAATTATTATCAATCCTAATTAAAAATATAAAAATTCAAAATAGCATAATCAATTCAAATTTTCCCAAATTTGATATAATCATTGGAAATCCACCCTATGGGAATATAATAAATCAAAAAGATAAAAAAATCCTAAAAAGAGAAAAAATTTTCTTTAAAGATATCTACTGTACTTTTTTACTAAAAGCTTTAGAATGGGCTACAGAAATTATAGGCTTTTTAATTCCGAAAAGTTTTCTTCTGAGACAAGGATATATTAATTTTAGAAGAGAAATCCTTTCCAAAGCGAATATCTTAAAGATATTTGATATTGGATCCAAGATGTTTAAAAATGCAACTAATGAAGTACAGATAATATTATATGAAAATAAAAATGGGTATAAGAATAG
>JAUWHL010000061.1 GCA_030605895.1 Promethearchaeota archaeon
TAAATGTACTTGAAAAGTTAATAAACTTTTCAAGATGTTGTATGCCGAAACGAAAATATACCAATCTCGAAGAAATTAAGAAGATTTATGAGAGTGTCAAAAAAATCGGATATAAAAAAACATCTGAAAGATTTAATGAGCATGTTTCACTTCTAGAGCGAATTGTAAGAAGATATGAAGAAAACAAGGAAGTAAAGGATATGAAAGTAATTATTATAGCTGCAGGTCCGAGTAGAAGATTAAGACCTCTAACTGAATATAAACCAAAGTGTTTATTAGAAATTGATGGTAAAAGCATCCTTGAACGAACAATGGATGTTTTTCGTTACTATGGTATTGATGATTTTGCTATTGTTCGAGGATATCAAAAAGATAAAATCGACTTACCAAATATTTCCTACTATGATAATAATGATTTTTATAACAATAATATTCTCGAATCCTTATTTTACGCTGAGGAGGCAATGAAAGATGGTTTTATTTTCACATATTCAGATATTTTGTATACTAAAAATGTCGTTAAAAAACTCTTGGATTCCCCTCATGATTTTAGTTTTATCGTAGATACTGATTGGAGGAAAAGATATGAAGGACGCACGAAACATCCTACAGACGAAGCTGAATTAGCAATTGTGGAAGATGGAAAGATTATTCATTTATCAAAATTTTATAATCCTGATGCGAGTTATGGAGAATTCATCGGTCTCGGGAAATTTTCAAAAACAGGAGCAGAGATCTTAACACGAAATTATAATCGTGCGAAATATAATAAGACATGTAAATTTGAGGGACGATTCCATGATTCTACATCGATGCAAAAGGCATACTTAACAGATATGCTTGAGGAACTTATTCTCCGAGGGTATCCAATGTATTCAATCGATATAAAAGGAGAATGGGTGGAAATGGATACTGATGAAGATTATGAATATGCTCAACAATTAATTAAAGACGGAAAAATATAAACTTAGGTTAAAAAATATGGTCGAAATTGAAAACACAAGTAGTGAAATTGAAGCAAAAGAAAAGTTTAAGAAATGGAGGTTGCGGATATTTTTTACTGTTTGGATTACTTATATGATGTATTATATCGGACGTACTAATCTCTCGATTGCAAAACCCTATCTCATGCCTGAGTATGGTATTTCAGCAACAGTTATGGGTTTTATTGGAACTACATTTTTCTTAGCTTATGCTTTTGGGCAATTCGTTAATGGATTTTTAGGTGATAAAATTGGTGCAAGAAGATTTATAACCATTGGTTTGATTGTCTCTTCTGTTATAAATTTATTTATGGGAGTAGCTTTTGAATTTCTTTGGCTTGCATTTCTACTCTGGGGTTTAAATGGATACTTTCAATCAATGGGATGGGCTCCTTCAGTCAAAACTGTTGCTAATTGGTATCCTCCAGATGATAGGGGAAAATGGTCCAGTAGACTTGCTACATCATATCTACTTGGAGGTGTTGTATCATGGATAATAGCAATTTTCATAACAGATACACTTAGTTTAAATTGGCGATTTTCTTTTATCACACCCGGGATTATAATGTTTATTATGGCGATCCATTTTTACTTAAGAAGTAAAAATGCTCCTGAAGAGGTTGGTTTGCCAACTTTGGAAGAAGAATGCGATGGAAAAATTATATTGGGTGATTGCCGTGAAGATGAATTTGTAGGTTTTAAATATACGATTAGTACAATCATAAAGACAAGAACAGTTCTATTTGCCTCTTTTGGGTTATTTTGCTTGAATATGGTAAGATATGGATTAACAGACTGGCTTCCTTATTTATTAAGTCCTGAAATTACAGGGGCGGGATATTTTCCTGTATGGAAATCTATTTTCTATCCTATTGGTGGGACAATTGGAGTTCTTATTGGCGCGTGGATTTCAGATAAGTTTGTTGGAAAAAGAAGAATGCCTGTTGTATGTGTTTTTTTCTTTGCATTAGCATTGACTCTATTGGTATATACATTTTTACCTCCACTTGATATAATCTTTGGAATTCCAGTATTGATTTTAATTGGCTTGTTAAATTTTGCCCCTCATGCACTTTTAGTTTCTACTATTCCTATGGAATTTGGTACGAGGAAAGCTGCTTCTTCTGCTACGGGTTTTATTGATGGATGGGGATATATTGGAGCTGCTATTACAACTTTTACATCTGGGGCTCTTATTGATGCTGCTGGTTCTGGATCTGTTTTTTTACTCTGGATTATAGTCGCATTAATAGGGGGAATAGTCCTATTATTGGATTGGAAAAGTATGCCTGAAAGAAAAGAATATGTGTAATTAATTGTTAAAAAAATCTTTATTTATTTTTTTCTATTTAATTTTATGATGTGAAAAATCTAATTAATTTTGATAAATTTATCTAGTTAATTTATGAAGAATTTAAGGAATGGATTCAAATTTTATTCAAAAGTAACCATATATTATTAGATCATGCCTAATCTAATATTTATAGCAAATTAAAGTGATATTGATGGAATTAAAATTAAGAAGAAGGATCTTACCTGATGAAAGAAGGAGTATTTTAAAAAATTTACTTGATAAAAAGGGTTTTGCACGAATTCTAGAAGCTCATAATGGACTTAGTGCTATAATTGCTAATAATATAAAGGAAATAAATAACAATGAAATTCTCGAATTTGATGGATTTTGGGCTAGTAGTTTTACAGACAGCGCTGCTAAAGGATATCCTGATATTGAAATTATTGGAGTAGAGTCGAGGTATGAAACAATAAGACAAATTTTAAATAATACAAATAAACCTATGATTATTGACGGTGATACAGGAGGAGAGGCAGCAAATTTTGAATATTTTGTAAGAACTTTAGAAGATATGGGTGTTTCAATGGTTATTATTGAAGATAAAAAATATCCAAAAAGAAATAGTTTAGAAGGTGGCACAATCCAAGATCAAGAAGATCCCGAAATTTTCGCTACAAAAATCAAAAGAGGTAAAGAAGTCCAAATATCGAATGATTTCATGATTGTAGCACGTATCGAAAGTTTAATTTCAGGTTTAGGGTTAAAAGATGCTATTTTTAGAGCAAAAAAGTATCTTTTAGCAGGTGCGGATGGAATTATGATTCACTCTAAAAATATTGATCCTAAAGAGATATTAGATTTTGCTATGGAATATAATAAATTATCAAAAGAATTAGGTTTTAGAAAACCATTAGTATGTGTTCCTACGACGTATAATACAATTACAGAGGGGAAACTACAAGATTTTGGTTTTAATATCGTTATATATGCTAATCACCTTTTAAGAGCCGCTCATAAGGCTATGAAGGAAACAGCTTCAATAATTTTAAGAAGTAAAAGAGCTTTTGAAGCGGAATCTATGTGCAGTCCTGTAAAAACTGTTTTTAAAGATGTAGGGTTTTTGGATGTAAAAGAAAAAGATATGAAATATATTAAAGGACTTATGAAAGTTATTATTCCTGCCGCTGGTACAGATCCCGAATTTGAAATTCCAAAGGCAATGACTATTTTAAAAGGTAAGCCTGTTCTCCAAAGGCAAATAGAGACATTAAAGAATTGTGGAATTAGCGAAATAATAGTTATTAGAGGATTTAAAAAAGAGGAATTTAGTATTGAGGGTGTAAAATACATTGATAATGATGAATATATAAACTATTATATTCTACATTCTCTATTTAAAGCTGAAGAACAAATGGAGGGAGGGTTTCTGTTTATCTATTCAGATATTCTGTTCAATGAGCAAATAATAAAAAACTTAATAGCATCAAAAGGAGATATAATTTTAGTGTTAGATAATTCTTATACTTATCATAAACATAAAATTGATAAAAATCTTGAACTAATTCTTACAAAAAATAAACCAAGTGAACAAACAAGGGATCTATACCAAATGGAGAATGAAATTATAAGAATTGGAAGAAGTATTAATATGGACATGGCAGACTATGAATTTACCGGAATAGCCTACTTTTCAGAATATGGGGTTGAGATCATAAGAAGAATATATAATGAGTGCAAATTGAACCATAAAGGGAGATTTCATGAAGCGGATTCATTTGAGCAAGCATCCTTCATAGATCTTATACAAGAGGTGGTAGATAGGGGATTTAGAGTAGATATATTGGAAGTTCATAAAGGATGGTTTGAACTTCACAGCAAAAAAGACATCGAAATCGCTGAAAAATTAATTTAATTAAAAATAATTAAAATTTAAACATAAAATATAATTTTTTAATTCCAACCAAACAAGAATATGATTGAATATTTAGGATTCAATTCCATAAATAAATTAAGTAAAATCCTAGAAGACAATTCTTTCTATAAAATATTTTTGATAACGGGAAAGGATTCTTTTGAAAAAACTATTATAAAAAAAGTTATTCTTGAAATTCTTAATGATTATGATTATTTTCAATTTTATGATTTTTCTCCAAATCCTAAAATAGATGATATAAAAAAAGGGTTAGAATTATTTAAAAAGAAGAAATTTGATGTAGTTCTTTCTGTTGGAGGAGGATCAGTTATAGATATGGGAAAATGTATTTCAATATTATCAACTAATTATGGATCTCCTGAAGATTTTGTTCTTAAAAAAAAAAAAATAAATAATAAGGGTATACCATTAATTCGAATTCCAACAACTGCAGGTTCTGGGAGTGAAGCAACTCATTTTGCGGTTGTGTATATAGACAAAAGTAAATATTCATTAGGAGATCCTAATTACATGCAACCTGAATATGTGATTGTCGATCCTCTGTTTACAAACAATTTACCTAAAAATTTAACAGCTATTTCTGGTTTAGATGCATTTACACAGGCTATTGAATCCTATTGGAACATTAATTCCACAAATGAATCAAAAAATTATGCTAGAAAAGCAATAGAATTAATAATGAAAAATATTGGAAAAGCAGTTAAAAACCCTAACACGGAATCAAGAAATAACATGGCATTGGCAGCAAATTTATCAGGTAAGGCAATAAATATAACAAAAACTACTGCATGTCATGCTATTTCATATCCTATTACTTCCTATTTTAATGTGCCGCATGGGCATGCTGTAGCTTTAACATTGCCTTCTATGATTGTTTTTAATTCAAATGTAAATAAGGAAGATATTAAAGATCCTCGTGGAGTTGATTATGTAAAACAAACTATGAAAGAACTCATATCAATTATAGGAGTTTCCAATTTTACCAAAGCAAAAGAAAAAGTTAAAAATTTAATCAAAAATGTTGGATTAGAAACAAATTTAGGAAAATTAGGAATAAGAACTCATGATGATATAGAAATCATAATTAAAGATGGATTTAATCCTGAAAGAATTAAAAATAATCCAAGATTGTTGACAGAAACTCAATTAAGAAATATCTTAGAGGATATTAGATGAAAGTTGTGTTGTTAAATTCGGGAATTGGCAAAAGATTAGCTCCATTAACTAATAATATACCAAAATGTCTTATTAAAATAAGTGGCAATGAAACTATCTTGGATCATCAATTAAAGAGCATATTAAATTGTGGTTTGAACGAATTTATTATTACTACAGGTCCATTTGAAGCAACAATCATAAACCATATGGAACAAAATTATCCCTCAATTAAAATTCAATATGTTAATAATCCAGTTTATAATAAAACCAATTACATTTATTCTCTACACTTAGCTAAGGATATTATCAATGACGATATCTTATACTCTCATGGAGATTTAATCTATTCTGAAAATTTAGTAAAATTACTGCTTGAATCTAAAGATAAAGATTGTGTTTTAGTTAATAAAAGTATCCCACCTCCAGAAAAAGATTTCAAATCAATAATCTTTAATGATAGAGTTAATAAAATTGGAGTTAATATAAAAGGGAACAATACTGCCTTCTTAGCTCCATTATATAAATTATCTAAAGGATTTATATCAAGATGGTTTCAGGAAATTGAATATTTTATTGATAATAATAGAGTAAATTGTTATGCTGAAGATGCTTTAAATGAAATTTTGGATACACTTATTTTAAAACCTTGTTATTATGATGAATTTTGTGTTGAGATTGATGATCATGAAGATTTAGAAGTAGTAAAGAATTATTTAATTAAAAATAAATAATTTTTTTAAAACTATTGAATAAAAATGATTTCTTGTGAAGAATTTTTTAAAATATTAAATGAGCATAATTTAACCTTTTTTACAGGCATTCCAGACTCAACATTTAAGAGTTTGATGAAATTTCTAACCGATAATCATAGAGAAAATCTTGAAAATATTATTGCGTGTAATGAATGTGAAGCAATTGCTATAGCATCAGGTTATCATTTAGCAACTAATAAAATAGGAGTTGTTTATATGCAAAATTCTGGATTTGGAAAAACAATTAATCCTCTTACATCTTTATGTGATCCTGAGGTATATTCAATTCCTGTTCTTTTAATGGTTGGATGGCGGGGTGAACCAGATAAAATTGATGCACCACAACATAAAAAAATGGGTAAAATTACGTTACCACTTTTGGAAACACTCCAAATACCTTATGCAGTATTAGAACCAGATATACAAGAAATTGAAAAAGAACTAAGTAAAGCATTATTATACTTTACCAAGAAAAAAGGACCCTATGTCTTTATTTTTCGAAGAAATTTCTTTCAAGATTATGAAATGAAGAATATTTTATCAAATAAGTATAAATTAACTACAAAGGAAGTAATTCAGATAATTTTAGAAAGTTTAACCAATAATGAAATCGTTGTTTCTACTACGGGTTATATATCGAGAATAGTATTTGAATATAGAGAATCAAATAAAAAAGATCACCATAAAAGTTTCTACAATATAGGATCTATGGGGTGTGCTAGTTCTATTGGATTAAGTTTAGCTCTCAAATCAAAGAATAGGGTTATTGTTTTTGATGGGGATGGTGCCGTTATTATGCAAATGGGGGCATTTTCAACTATAGGAAAATATTCACCTTCTAATTTTGTGCATATAATTATAGATAATGAAGCTCATGAATCTACAGGAGGTCAACCAACGAATTCTACTAGTATCAAATTTATAGACATAACGAGAGCATCAAACTATAAATGGAGTGCAAAGGTTGAGACTAAAGAAGAATTACTTGAGTCTCTTGATCATATGAAAAATCGAAATGGTCCGATTCTAATTTTAATAAAAACAAAACTTCATTCCACATCAAATTTAAAAAGACCAGATAAACTTCCAAAAGAATATAAAGAAGAATTCATGAAATTTTTATCAGATTTGTGTTAAATAAATCCATTATTGTCTTTAATCAATTTTTCTTTCTGAACATTTTTATGTGATATGTAATTTTTAATGATAAAATCAGATTTAATATTTTAAGTGAAGTAGATTGAAAATCGAAGATAAAAGAGTCTTAGTTACTGGAGTTGCTGGATTCATAGGGAGTAATTTAACTGATAAATTACTCAATTTAGGTGCAACTGTAATTGGAATTGATAATCTTTTTAATGGGCGGTTAGAAAACCTAGCAGAGGCTTTAAATAATAAAAATTTTCAATTCCATAAAGGAGATATAAGGGATTTTAACTTTTTACTTGATATCTTTAAGGATATAGATATAATTTTTCATGAAGCAGCATTTACTAGTGTACCTCAATCAGTAAAGATGCCCGAATCTTGTAATGATGTTAATATAAACGGTACTTTAAATTTATTAAATGCAGCTAGAAAAAGAGATGTTGAAAAAATTATTTTTGCTTCGAGCTCAGCAGTATATGGTGATACTCCAACACTACCCAAACACGAAAACATGCCAAGAATACCAATTTCTCCTTATGCTGTAACAAAACTAACATGTGAATCTTATATGGAGGTTTTTCATCAAGTTTATGGATTAAATACGACTTCTTTGCGTTATTTTAACGTTTTTGGACCAAGGCAACAAGATTCTCCCTATAGTGGAGTAATTGCAATCTGGTTAGGTCGAATAATCAAGAATAAAAGTTTGATAATATTTGGTGATGGAAACAACTCAAGAGACTTTACATATATAAAAGATGTTATTCAAGTTAATATTTTAGCGGCTGAAAATAAAAGTTCAGGAGCAATTTTAAATATTGGTGCTGGTTCTCCAATAACATTGCTGGATCTTGCAAAATTAATGTTAAAACTCACCAATAAAGAGGAATTAGGAATTATTTTTGATCCCCCCAGACCAGGAGATATTATACACAGTTATGCTGACATTTCAAAAGTAAAAGAAATTTTAAAATTTCAGCCAAAATATACTCAAGAACAAGGACTAAGAGATTATCTTGAATGGTATTGTAAAAAATATGAGGTTAACTTAAAGATAAAATAAACAGAATTATAATCATGGAATTCTTTAAAGATAAATTCAAAAAAATTCTACTTTTCCTAAATTCAAGAATACATTTAATTATCTTTTTAATTTCTATTGTGCCTCTTTTATTCATTTTATTTAAAATAATTAATTTAGATTTAATTTTAGGATTTTCAGAAATTGTGTTTTTAGACTCCATCTTTCATATATTGGTCATTATAAGTACAATCTATACTATTTTATTTTTACCGACTTACCCAGTTTTTTTCATAATTTTCAAGGAGAAGTCTTTCAATTTTTTAGAGAAATTAAGTTTAACTATAGTTATGAATTCTGTTTTTTACATCCTTATGGGATATATAGGATATATTATCGGAATTCCATTAACAAGGTTTTTTTTCTTTTTTTCAGTAGTTATTTTATTTTTTTTAATAATTGGTTATATTTTGATTTTTGAATTTAAGAAAAATTCATATATTTTTTTTAGATCTAAAGAGATTTCACCTATGAAGAAAGAAAACTTAAATTTAATTTCTTTATACAATTACCTTAAAAATTTAATTTCTTTTAAAGTAGTTTTATTGATTCTTTTCTTATTTCTAATTTGTATCCTAAATATCGTTAGAGTTAAGAATTTTATCGGAACTGATCCTTGGCTTCACATACTTAATAGTAGAATTATTACGGATATCAACATTTTACCTTTAGAAGGGTATCACGGAACGATGGGATTAAACATATTTGGAGCAGTAATCAATTTCTTTTCCGGGATAGATCACATACTAATACCAAGTTATTTTGTATTTTATACGTTCTTTGTGTCAGGTTTAATTTTTTATAATATTTGTATGAGAATTTTCAAAAATCAAAATTTAGCATTATTTGGCGTATTTCTTTTGGAATTCTCTTCTTTAGGTTTTTCCGTAATGATGGTTCAATATTGGCCCTCTGGTTCTGCTTTAATAAAGTGTTTAATGATATTTTTCCTCTTTTACGTGAGATTGCAGAATTTTACCAAATTAAAGCGCCCTACTAAAAAAGGAATTTTCTCAAATATATTTTTTGATTATGTATTAATTACTTTAATTTTCATTAGTTCAGTCCTCACTCATGATGTTACAACATTATTCTTCTTATTATCCTTCCTGTGGTTATATTTAATTTATTTCTTAAGAGATTATAGG
>JAUWHL010000258.1 GCA_030605895.1 Promethearchaeota archaeon
TTCTTCCTAATTTTAATAGTCATCTTACAGTGGATGTTTTACAAAAAATATCAAATGAGGAATTACAAAAAGAATTACAAAAAGTGCTAATAAAAGAGATAAATTCAAAAGCCATTCAAGAGAAGAAAGAAAAAAATGTTGAAAATACTGAGTTAACAAGCTCGCTGAATATAGTAGACCCTAAAAAATCAAAATTGAAAACTCTAAAAAAGCCTTTCGATAATGTTCCACTTGAGAGTCGAGTAGAATATCACGAAGATTCTTTAATTTTAAGTAAAACTAAAGAAAAGACGCCTTTAGTCCCAATAAGGAGCAATATTGAAGTGAACTCTTTTGAAGGATCAAAAACAGCACTAAGATTTAAACCCATTGCAAAGGATTATGATTCTAATTATAAAATTTTAAAAGATCCTACAGGTAAATTATATACAAATGGAGATTTTGAAAATTTTTATAATCTAACTCTTGATAAATTTAACAAACTTCGGAACTTAATAAGAAAAAGACCAGAAGTTCTTTCTGCAAATAATATCAACAATATCTTAAGATTAACTAACAGAGTAGAAGTATCTGTAGTCGGTATGGTTAGTGAAATTCGAAAGACTAAAAATCAAAATTTCTTCTTAATACTAGAAGATCTTACTGGATCGATTAATATTCTTGTTCGAAAAGATTCAGAAAATCAAGAAAATGTAAAATTAACTAATAGAATTATTAATGATCAGATGGTTTATGTTGAAGGAACGTATAATCCAGGCGAAAGAGGAAAAGGTGGGGTAATTTATTGTAATTATATTTCTAAAATTGATATTCCAAAAAATTATGAACCAAATAAGTCGCCTGATCCTTTATCTATTGTTTTAATTTCAGATACTCATATCGGGAGCAAAGAATTCGAAGAAAAATTATGGAACCGATTTATAAATTTCCTGAACGGGAAAATAGGAAACAAAAATCACAGGGAGAGAGCTGGTAGAATTAAATATATTATAATCAATGGTGATCTAGTTGATGGAATCGGAGTATATCCTACACAACAGAGTGACCTTATCATATCTGATATATATAAACAATTTGAAGAAGCAGCAAAAGTTATTTCAGGAATCCCAGATCATATTAAAATATTTTACAGTTCAGGAAATCATGAACCTGTGAGAAAAGCTATTCCAAGACCTTCGGTACCAAAGAAATATTCCTTAGAACTTATAAATCAAGGAGTAGTTTGTGTAGGTAATCCTTCCATTATTCAAACACATAATGTTAATACATTAGTTTTTCATGGTGATAGTCTTCTCGATCTAAATATGTTGATACCAGGTTTAGAAAATAATAAACCCGTAGAAACCATGAAAGAATTACTAATATGTCGACACTTAGCTCCGATTTATGGGAAAAAAACACAAATAGCCCCAACAGATAAAGATTGGCTTGTAATAGATAAAATTCCTGATATTTTTCATACTGGACATATACACATTAATGATATGGGATTATATAGTAATATTTTGTTAACCAATTCAGGCTGTTTCCAAAGCCAGACAGAATTTATGAAATCTTTAGGTATAAAACCTACTCCGGGAATTTTATCTATTGTTGATTTAGATACTCTGAAAGGAGTTTTATTAGATCTTAAAAAGTAGTGTTTAATTATTCTTCTTAAATATTAAAGTAAACAAGATAAATAGCATGAATTTTGCAATTCCTCGTAATAATAAATCAGATATGTTATTATATATTTGGAAAATAATTGATCTCCCCACAATCTCACAAAAAGATTTGTTATATAAAATTTCATTTGAATTCTTCCTTTTTTCTCCCAATGAAGCAATTCAATTCATTGATTACTGCATTCAAAATAAACTCCTTGACAAAGACAACAACCAATCTCTAAAATTATCGAGAACTCTAAACCAGCACCTCAAAAATTGGCAAAAGAAAAGAAAAAATGCAGTTTTACAAAAAATCGCTTCCACTAAAAAAATCGCTCAACTAAAAAGCGATATTGAAAATAAACATTCTAGTAATTTTAGTGTTTTACTTAACGCTTTCACTGATAAAGGAACTTTAAATAGATCTGTGTCCATATCTGACACAGCATTTGAATTATTAGAATGTGATAGCACTAAAGGAATTCTAAAATCAAGAGTAAAAGGGTCTAAAGAAGAATCTTATGTAATAGAAATAAATACTAATAAAAAACTATTACATCATAATTGCCATGATTTTGAGGCCAGAAGAGCCGATAACAAGAAATTTTGCAAACATCTAACAAAATTATTCTTACTCTTAAAAAACAAGAATGAAAATATTGCGGAGTTCTTTCTCAGTAATTTAGCGGAAAATATTGATAATTGGGATTTTACAGCTTAGATTAATTTCTTAAATATATTATTTTTTAATTTAACCTTATCTGTTTGTAAAAAAACTGGTTTATAATTCATAATACCTTGAATTTTATTGATCTCTGATAACGCTTCACCAATTAATTCCATCGATATATCTAATTTTATTATTTTGGTTCTTCCATAATGTCCCATTGATTTAACTTCAGCAGTGATTATTCCTGCTAAAGATAATTCATTTATATAATCACTTATTCTTCTTTTAGTCAATTGTCTTATCCCAGGTATCAATACTCTAATTTCTGAATGAACATCATAGATATCCCCTGATATTATGACATGCTCGGGACTAAATCTTGAGATTAGATAAATTGATGCTAGAATCAATTGTGCTTGGAGTGGCATACCTTTTAAATATTCCATAATATGATCATTTTCTAAATCACCTTGGGCTTTTTCTACATGTTTAACGGTCACAATTATATTTTGATCTCTCTCGGCTAATTCACCGGCTTTTCTTAGCAACTGTAAGGCTTTTCGTGCATCTCCATGGTCCTTTGCAGCAAGAGCTGCGCATAATGGAATAACCTCCTCCTTTAAAACTTTCTCTTGGAAGGCAATTTTTGCTCTGTCGATTAAAATATCTCTAAGCTCACTAGCATCATAAGAAGGAAAAACAATATGCTCTTCACCTAAACTTGATATTATTCTCGGATCTAAATTCTCTCTAAATTTTAATTTATTCGAAATTCCAATTATACTCGTTTTACAGTTATCTAAATTCTCATTTAGTCTAGTTAAATCATATAAGATTTCATTTCCGCCTTTCTTACCTACTAAAATATCTATTTCATCTAAAACTAAAAAACAAATTGAATTCCCGACTCTTGAATCCAATAATCCAAGTAACTTTTTAAATATTATATCTTTTGGAAGACCTGT
>JAUWHL010000211.1 GCA_030605895.1 Promethearchaeota archaeon
GCTCCTCCAAAATCTTCTGGGAGACAAATACCAAAATAATTCATTTCTTGCATTTTTTTGAAAGCAGTTTGATCTAATTCTTGTTTTTCATCGCTTTCCTTTGCTATAGGTACAATATATTCCTCAGCAAAATCTCTAGTAATTTTTTTTAACATTGACTGTTTTTTTGATAATGCAAAATCCATAATAATCACAAAAATTAATTTTCTGTTTTTTAAATAATCTGTTTTAAAGAATTAGTTAACAATCCTAATTATATTTTATTAAATTAAATTGGGAGTCTGGGAAATCTAATGGGATGAAATCTCATCTAATATATCCAAACTTAACATAAATTTACTCAATAAGAGAAAATATTATTAACAATGAAGCCTATTCCTGATGATACTTATTTACCCCATCAAATAAATAAACTTACTCGCGTTAATTATCGTAAATAGACTAATTCAAGTATCTTTTTGCTATAATTTCAAATTTTTAAATAGGTTAACTGAATATTCCACAATTTCTTTAGCATCCTTGGCGTTTTTCCATTCTTTAAATTTAACCCATTTATGTGGTTCCAGTCTTTTATAGGTCTCATAAAATTCTTGAATTTCCTTCAGTCTATGATTATGTACATCATGAATATCGTTATATCCACTAAATCGTGCATCATTAACTAAAACAGAAAGAATTTTCGGATCATCTCCATGTTCATCCTCAATAATTAAAGCACCAATGACTCGTACTTTTACAATACACCCTACTTCAAGAGGTTCATAACTTAATACCATTATATCAAGAGGATCATTATCATCTGACCAAGTTTGTGGGATAAATCCATACTCTACAGGAAAAATGACTGATGAGGGAATAACTCGATCCAGAACAAAAGCTTCCCATTCTTGTTTATATTCGTATTTGTCTCTTGAACCACTAATAACTTCGATCACTGCGTTTAAAATAACTGGAGGATTATCTCCAGGAGGAATATCTTTCCACAGATTCATATTAATGATAAATATAAATCTATATTAAACATTACTCTAAGTATGAAGAATGAAAACCAACATTTTGATATTTCAAAACATAAAGATTTTCTATACGTTATAAAAGAAAATATTTCACTGGTTCATCCAGTTTATACAAATGATCCACTTAATATTTATTTACTTTTAGGGTCTCATACGGCTCTTTTACTTGATACTGGATGTGGACTTTCCCCAATAAAACCAATTGTAATTGGCTTGATAGGCAAAAGACAACTTTTAGTTTTCAATACTCATTATCATTGGGATCATCCCTTGGGTAATGTAGAATTTGAAGAGGTTTACATTCATGAAAAAGAAGTTGATTTTGTTTCGAAACCTTATGATGTTTCTTACTTTAAAGATTCTCCCAATGAGATAATAAAGATATATGCAGAACAGAATTTTCTAATTCCTCCAGCAAAAATAATTAAACCATTAAAAGACGGAGATACATTTGATTTAGGAGAAATTGAGGTAAAAGTCATACATTGTCCAGGACATTCTCCTGGTTCAATATGCTTACTTACAAATACAGGTGAACTTTTTACGAGCGATGTAGCTTATTATGGAGATCAATTTTTACCTAAAAGAGAAAACTTTCCTATAGTTCTGAAAACTCTTTCTAAATTAATAGAACTATGTGAAAAAGACAAAAATCTTGAACTCTATCCATCACACAGACAATATCCTTGTGACAAAACTCTTTTAACAGATCTTTACAATGGTATTGAAAACATAGAAAATTTATGGGATACTAAGAAAGCATTTGATTTTTTTGAAGCGTGGCAGATTGATGACGATAAATTTAGATATTATATCTCTAAATGATAATGAAAAAGCTTTATTTATAGCAAAATTTAATTCTAATTTGTTTAATTTTGAAACATAAAGAGTAAGATTAGTAAAATTAATGTCATCTAGAAAAGAGAAGTTAAAACAAAAACTTCATAATTTTTTTCATGAAAAAGCTGAAAGTAAGGATCTTCTCTATCTCGAGAAAATTGTCTTATTAATTATACTTCTAGTTTTTACACTCATAGCTTTAGAAGTTAATAAATCTGTCAGTTATAAAAAATATGATAGAGTTCAATTTAGATCCGCAGGATCAACACTTTATGCCAATTTATATTATCCTACTAAAACTTTATCATTTCAGGAAAAGAGACCACTAATTATTTATTGCCATGGTATTGGAAGTAAGCGAGATTTCGATCTTAGAGTACCTATAGAATTTACTAAGCGAGGTTTTTATGTAGCTGCTTTAGATTATCAGGGACATGGTGAAAGTGGCGGGACTATTAATAATATTGATGAATCGACTAATGTTCCTGCTCTTGCTCAAGATTGTTCTAAATTACTCGACAAACTAAAAACATTATCCTTTTTCTCAGATGTGAATGCATCTCAGGTTGGATTGATTGGTCATTCATTAGGAGGAATGGTGGTTCTTATGAATCAAGCTATGGATCCAGAATTTAAAGTTACTGTTGCTTGGGCACCACTTGTTAATTTCACTCCACCTCGTTATGGTCTCAGATGGCAAGGATATGAACAATATATACCAATTAATCTATTAAATGAAACTAATAGTGAAAATCTGTTAATAATAATGCATCTAAAGGATGAGGCTTTGGATTATTATGACAATGCATTGAAAGCTAAAGAATTAACAAATTGCTCATTAATTAATATAACCACACCACTAATAGGAGGAGGTCATCAATTATTCTCCAACAAAGTTCTTTTCGATTCAATTAAATGGTTTGAACTTAATTTTTTTGATTCTGAAACGATTAATGGACGAATAGATATTACTTTTTTCTGGAATTACATACTAATTTTCTTGAACTTGGGGCTACTTATTGCAATAATATTCTTTCTAATATCTTATTCTGCAAGATTTTTTCGATTACGACCTGAATCTAACGATAAGAGTCTTAAAAAGCAGGAAAACAAGCTTTCTATAAAGAAGAAAATTATTAATCGATTTATATTGAGTACTAAAATTATTCAAATACTACTTTATTCCTTATTTTTTATAATTAATTGGCTAATCTTTAGTGAAATTTTTGGTTTAATAGGAATATTTTACGCATCTTTAGTGTTTAGTAGTTGTTTCTTAATAATCAAGTTTCTTATATATGTTATACGCCTAAAGAGGCATAGAATTAAATTCAATAGGACCCAATTGAAAAATGTATTAAAACAAGAATTTAATGTTAATGTGCTTGTTTACTCAGCAATTTGTTCATGGTACTTCATATTAGTTTATTTACTTTTTTCTTTCTCTTATCCATTTGCGTTTATGTTCCCTTCTAGTATAGTTAATGTTTTCTTATCGATTGCAATCTTCCCAATATATTTTTCGATAGAAATCTTATTCAGAGAAATTCTATATCCCTTACTAAATTTCATAAAATCTGAAAAAAATAAAGCAAAAATAATTATAATATATGCATTTATAATTTATGTAATCTTAATGGTTTTAGCTATAAATTACACATATCTACCGTCAGTTTTATTTACATTTGTTATTTTTCTAATAGTTACAGTCGGGAATACTATTATTTATGAACATACGAGAACTTTTAGTGCGGTTTTAATTAGTTCATTTAATATAATTCAGTTATTTTTCTCGGTAGTAATTTCTAATGTAATTGGAATCAGTGCTTTTTATTATTTGTTTTAACATTTTTATATAGAAATTAGGTGAAATCATTTTACATAAAGTGAAGAGCGCCTTTTTCTCTAAACTATGTTCTGAATCTTATGCTTTTTCCAATTTGGAATTAAATGGTAGTCAAAAAGTGTTTATTTTCTATCTTTTAAACATAACGTGCTCTTTTCCAGTGAGGATTGTCACTGGTTCGTAAATACCATTTGAGCAATTGTTCCTTTAAATCAGCTTTTATTTTTTTATAAGCAGAATTATTAATTAAGTTATTTATTTCGATTGGATCATTGATTAAATCATAAAATTCTTCTTTTCCAGCGTCTCGTATTACTAATTTCCATAATAGTGTTCTAATCATTACTGAACGAGCGACAGTTAGAGGTTGTTGCTGAGGTATATTTGTTTTATCATAATAAATGCCTAAATGAGGAATATCTGGGCTTTTAATAACATTTTCAAAGCACTGAGGCTCATTTGTATTATATCCTCCTTCTGCAAATACAGCATTTCTAATTTTATCGGTATTCCCTTTGATAAGTGGAATAAGATTTTTTCCAAAATGAGTGTAAGGAGTTTGGATTTGAGCGATGTCAAGTATAGTTGGGAAAATGTCTATTGTTTGGACCATCTGGTCTAAAATTTTAGTTTTTGGTATGATTCCGGGAATTTTTACTATTAATGGTACTTTAATAAGACAATCTTGAAATGCGTTCGGCCATTTTTCAGTTAATCCATAATCTCCTGTGTAGTCTCCATGATCTGAAAAAAAGAAAATAGCACTGTTTTCATATTCTCCTATTTCCTTGAGTTTATTTAATACTTCTCCTAACTGACTATCTACTCTCGTAATCATCCCATAATAAGTGGCAATTATTTCTTTGAAATCCTCTTCTTTAAGGTTCATTAAGCCATAATTTTCATACATTGACCGCATAAATTCAGGTTTATCATCAAACTTAGGTAGTATGGGCGCTGGGACTTTATT
>JAUWHL010000006.1 GCA_030605895.1 Promethearchaeota archaeon
AATCTATTTTATCACTAAGTTTATTAAATTCATCATTAAATCTTATCATCCCCTCAATACAATCTGTAAAAATAGATTGCATATGTCCGTTAAGGATTTGAAAGTTTAATTCATTACTAATCTCACTATCGGTAGTGGGAATTTTAGTTTCAAATAATTTATCTTTCATCAACTTTATTTGGCGATCTAAATCATTCAAATATTCTTGAATTTCAATTTTAGTTGCAACCCATTTCTGTAAAAGAATTTTAAATACTTCGTTGAATTCCACATTATCAATTAAAAGATCTCTAATTTCATTATCCAAATTAAATAATTTTTTTCTTATTTGAGTGATATAGCTAAGTTTATCATCGTCAATATTGATAGGCGCAAGACTCGATAATTTTTCATCTAAAATCATACTTAATTTGTTTTCTTTCACATAATCAAACTCAGCTTTAAAAACATCTACACGATTACTTATTATTTTAATTTCTTCTTTCAAATCCAAAACAAATTCAGCTTTTTTCTCTTCACAAATTTCTGAAATGAACCCTTTAATAATGCTTAATTCTTCAATAATTTGTACTCGTGTTTCTTCCCACTCTTCAATTAAATCAAAAGCTAACCTTTTATAGTCAAATTGATTAAGTCTATGGTTAAATTTCTTTATTTTTTTTAAGATTTTATTATATTTTTCACTCAGTTGAACTTCAGTATCATTAAATTTAAAATTCTGAATATAAGAATTCAATTTCTCTCTAAATTGGGCAGGAATCTTCTGAAATTCAATAATTCTCTTATGGAATAATGATAACTCATTATTAATTCTACCAATAGAGTCATCAATATCTGTAAAATTTGCATGGATATTCTTTAATGTATAAATTATCTCGTCTTTAACTTCTGGATCTTTTTCAATTTTAAAAGCTTTGTTCAATTCAATTGTAATCCAAATCGCTATCTTTTTACTTTCTAAAATGAAACATATATTCTGTAATAAGATTATGGTTTTCTTTCTCTCTCGCCAGAAACGTGATTCCAATTGATATAAAATTTTAGTAATTTCATTTTCTATTTCAATCTGATATTCTTCAAACAGCCTTTTAAATACTAAAGCAATGCTCTCTCTAATATTTTCAGAAGGATTTTCTAATTCTTCAAATAAATATGGAAATATTTCAGTAATATTTTGGCGACTTAGATGGAAAATAGCATTAATTAGTGAATTTCTATAATTAGATTCATTTGCTTCTAAAATAGAATGCAATAGATTTGCCCAGATTTGATCAAAGTTATTTTCAGCAATGTTTACAAGAGCTTCTACAACTTTTAATTGAATACGATAATCCTTTTCTTTCAGCAAATTAATTAATTTAGGGATTATTGATATTATTTCTGGGGACTTTTCTTTGCCAATCTCTCCAAATAGCCAAATTATGAGTTCTTTAACTCTATTTCCCTCGTTATAAAGGAGGTTTAAAAGAATATAGAATATTTTTTCTTTTGTTAGGAAGTATGTCCCATGAATTTTTAAGAGTTCCGCGGCAGCTCTGGCAACATCATCATCTTCATCTCTAAGATTTATTATCACCATTGATAATAGAGGTTCTAAATTACGAATTTTTGTATAATCCTGATTTAAAATCTTCTGAATTGTTTTAATTACATTTAATTTTACTTTCCAATCATTATCCATTAATTTTTCAGTATATTCTTCAATAATTCCGCGTAATTCATCTAAATCTATATATAGAGATAAAATTAAATTACCTATAATCTTCACAGTCAATCTCCTTACAGAAGGATCGTGATCATATAATCGCTTTCGAATTTTGTCAATTAATTCAATTAGTAAATTCGGTCTAAATAGGCTTATTTGATATGATATTTCTAATGATACTAATCTAATCCAGGAATCAGAATCATTAACGAAAGGAATAATAATTTTTATTACGCTCTCTGAGATTTGTGGAGATTTATCACAAATCAAATTTAATAAACTAAGACTTCGATATATAAGTTCTTTATTTGAATGGTTTTCATATCTTTCAATAATGTTAAATATTTCCTCCGATGCTTTTTCATTATACCCATTTAAAATTAAGCTCTCAATTTTTTCGGTTTCTAAGGGTTCTTGAGAATCTAATGGTTTTTGGGTTGTCAATGCAGTAGGTAAAATTGTATTTTTATAAATTAATCTTCCAATTATCTTTTCTATCTAAACTAGTATAAATATGTTATAAAATAATTATGTGAAGAAGAAGAAAATTTTGTATTAGATAGTTCAAATAAAGTATAAACTATTAGTAAAGTTCATTGAGTAAATCTTAAATATTTATTCTTTAATTGAATGAAATTATCAACTAGAGAAATTGATTTAAAAGCTGCTAAAAATGTAAATGAGTTCGAAGGAATAAAAGAAATTAAATTAAAAATTAAAGAATTATCAAAAAAAGAATAAGATATTAAAATTATTAAAAAGTTTCTTTAGGCTATTCAAAAAGTTCAATAATAGCTTGACCAGGGGTGGCTATTCGTTCTCGGTAAGTTAGAATCCCCTCTGGGACTTCTTTTGTCTTTACTAAACCTCTTTCAATATCTTTTTCAGAAATATAACCTTTTTCACCAGCTTCAAACTGTTTTACAATATTATCTTCGTTATCTTTGATGTCTATACTTGTAATTGTTGTTTGTTTTACGTCAAAATATACTCTTTTGCCCTCAATTTTATTAACCGTTGCTTTAGTAATCAAAAGATCTCCACACCGAACCATGCCCCTCATTTGCACGGCGATATCGATAATCGTTCCATATTTCCCATGTTCAAGAAAGTCTTCAAATAGTTTGGAAATAAAACCAAAACTGAGCAAACCGTGACCAATAACACCTTTAAGCCCTGCTCTTTCAGCTATAGCATCATTAGTATGAATAGGGTTGGTATCTCCTGATGCTTTTGCATATTGTTTTAATAGATCTCTTGTAATTCCCTCAAATTCATTTTTTAATACTTGTCCAACTTTTAAGTCTGAAATATTAACCATTTTAATACCCTCCTTTACGAAAACCAGCTGAAATTGTAATATTACAAACTGGTTCATTATTTTGATTTTTAACATGTACCAAAAAATCAGCAAACAGCATCATATTTTTTTCTACTAACTTTACATCAGTACATTTTCCAGTAACTGTTAATTTATCCCCTGGTTTAACATCAACAGATCCTTCCCAATTATATCGATTACCAGCATGTAAGAGCTTACCTGGATCAAGCATAATTCCACGTTCTTTTCCATCTTGATTAAGTTTAAACCCTAACAGCAATTTATAAATGGCTTTAATCGTAAAATAATTTGCAAACGCATGGCATGCAACAACGCCTTCCTCCTCTGATCCAACATATTTGGGATCAGTTATACCATAGACTTTAGCAAAATTAACCATATTTCTATATCTAATGTTTACAGTAGTAGATCCAGGAATATCCATTCCTTTCATATTGTTTATTAAAAAATCAGCATTCTTTTTCATTTCTTCAATATCCATGTTGATTTCACTCTTTATCTTATTGAATTTAAATATTATATTAATTATAATTTAAGTTCAATTTAATTAAAACTTTAATTTTAATTATGAAATTTAACAAAAATATCATTAAATACAAGTATGTTAAGTTCAAAAGCTTTTCATTTTATTTTAGTATAAATCTTTTCTTCTTTACTAGTAGATTTAAAGTAGTTTAAGATCATCGACTTGTTTTTAGAGCCATTTAAAATAATACAAGAAATTTTATATTTTTCAATAAGAGTAGTTATAAAAGGATCAATTGGATTTGTTCTTTCTTTTAATTCTTGAATATTGGATTTTACTTCTAATAATTTTCCTGAGTCTCTCATCTCTTTGAATTTTGAAGCATTGATTTCTTTTATTACTTCATTTTTATCATCTAAAATACCATCGACATCTTTTATTAAAAAGCATTCATTTAATCCTAACTCCTTAGCTAAAAATAGAGATATTGAATCAGAGGTTACATCCCAGCTATGTGGTAATTTATCTTTTTCTTTCAAATATTTATAAGGTAAGAAAATGCAGAATGCATTACTTTTTTCTTTTAATTTTTCATAACTTTCAATAACTTGTAAATCAGGAAACTTATTACTTAATTCTAATCCGTTGTAGTTCATAGAGATAATTCCCATAAAATGTGCAATTTCTTCAGTAAATTTTAATTCATTGTATACTTTTCTGATAAAATTTGCGAATGTTCCTCCTCCAGGTATTAAGATAATTTTATGAATCAACTTTTCTTCAAATAAATGTGTCAACTGAGAGATTGTAGAATTTAAATTTTCAAGATCTTCTAAGATTTTACCTCCAATTTTAAATAATGCTGTTGTACGATTCATTTTCTTATATATATATTATAATTGATAATAGAACGCTCCTGCTACTGCAAAAGCAGAAGAATTGATAGCATTTGGAATCTGAGTAATTTCCTCGTAAGAAGCTATATTATTATAACCTAATTTTTGTAAAGAATTTCTAATCAAGAACTCTGCTGATAACCCAGTTATTACGAACTTCGGGTTGTTTTCAAATTCTTTGAATCTAGTTATTAGATTATGCATGAATTGCTTTATTTCTCGAGTAATAATATCCAGTTGCTTTTCATAAATGTAATTTGCAATTATCTTTAAATCTTCCTTTGAGATTGTTTCAATATCCATACATATTACTCTAGAAAGCCGAGAATAACAATTTTTTAGGGATTTTGAACGATTATCAGCAGTATCATTAATATATTCTTCCTCTGAGATATTATTTAAAATTCTATGAATGTCTGAAATTAATGCAAACTTTTCAAAAGAAACTCGAACATTTTTGCCTTTATATGGGACATGATGGGTTATGGATGGAATTGTAGCTCTTAAACCTCCTGTGTAGATTAACTCATGATTCATTAAACGTGAAATATCATCCGTTCCTTTTGGTACTGGAATTGAATCTACTAATGGAATTATGTCAATTGTAGTTGATCCTGCATCAATTAGAATACATGTAGGAATAAATTGACCTAAAAATAAAGCTGTTGATGACCAGTTGGCAGCAAAAATTAAAAAGTAATCAGACTTAGCGGTGTTATAATCAATAAATTTATTTCTATTTGTTATGAATTTTAATTTATTTTTATCAAATATTTTATCAAGAGCATTTAAAATTGTTAAGATTCCTTCTCTTTTAGTTTGAAAAGCATCAGAAAGCTCAGCAGTAATGGTAACAGCAATAAAATTGATATCTTCAAGTTTAATATTATTCTTTTCAACTAAATTTTCTACTACTCTTTTTAATAAACTTGGGATTTCTGTAATATTTTTTTCCCAGAATGGAAAGTATTCTATATATGAATAAGTATTAACAATTTTCTTATCTTTAAAATCGAGTAAGGCCGCTTTTGTGTTAGCACCACCAATATCCAATCCTAAAATGAATATTATTCATCCCTCTGATATCGTTCTTTTAAAAGGTTAATTATTTTATCTAAATTCTCTCCTGTAAGGGCATTAGTTAAATAAAATTCATTTTCCTTCAGATTTAATTTTTCTTTTAAATACTGAATTTCTGAATCCTTAGCTAAATCTATTTTATTAAATATTATAATAATTTCTATTTGTCTGTCTTTCGAAAAATTTTGTTTTATTTCATTATACAATTCAATTTGAGATTCAACACTGTATCCCGAACTTACAGTTGGATCAAATATGAAGAGAATTAAATCCGAAATCAATCTTAAAGCTAAAATAGCTTGTAATTCTATATAATTCCTCTTTATCATGGGGCGGTCTAAAATACCCGGAGTATCTAAACATTGGATTTTAATTGAATCAAATCTTCTTTTAATTTCTAAATGTCCCATATACAATTTTTTAGTTGTAAATGGATATTCTTTAATTTCAAGCTTTTTATTTGTAGAGATATTTTTTACAATACTGCTTTTTCCTACATTTGGATATCCTGCAACAACAACGCATGGCATTGTATAATTGATTGAAGGAATTTCTCTCAAACGTCCTCTAATTTCATTTAAATATTCAAGGTTATTTTTTTGTTTATTTATAATAGAAGATATCCTTCCAAAAGCAGCTCTTCGTATCTGGTCTCCTTCATTTGGTGCTTCTATTCTCTTTAACCTGGAAAGATGTTCTCTTTCAATTTTGTTAAGAACGGGTAGAATTCCATTTAATTTGCCTAATGTTAATTTCAAATCATCAATATTGACTAATATAGATGCCAGTTCTTTGTAAAAATCTGGAAGTTCATCGATCATTGGAACCATTTTTATAATTTTTAGAATTCTATTTATGAGTTCTTCAATAGCTACTTTAATACGCTTAGATTCTTTTTTCTTTGCCTTAATTAGTATAGGAGCATTTTTTGAAACTTGAGCAGAACTTTTCATACTCCTTTTAAAAGCAATATCTAATAATTCTTTTGAATTTGGAACGTGATAAAAATTATCGAAAGGATTTTTCATAAAAATTCAATACATACTTTATTTTTGGATGGAAGAAAGGAGAAAATTTATATTTTTTCACGCATTTCCGATATTTTCTTCTCAGTGTCATATATTTCCTTAGAGAAATTTATTATTTCATTAGGGATTGATTTATATAATTCTAAAAGATATTCAAATCTTCCTAGCACTCTGGTATATTTACCTAGTTTTTCTTCTTTTTCTGCCTTTTCTACGAGTAAATTGATCTTTTCAAGTTTTTTCTTCATTTCTGGGGGTAGAGCTTTCTGTTCTGCAAGTCTTTTACTATTGTATCTTTCTTTTTCTCCTAAAACTTTGTCAACACGTTTTTGAAACTCTACTTCACCTTTAGTCTTTACCATTGTGTCCTGTTTCTCAAATTTAACTAGATTTTTTAACTGGAATATACGTTTATTAATCATTCCAATTTTTCCTTGAAATCCTAATTTAGAATAGATTTCTTTTGACTCCTCTAATAAGGTTATAGCTAAAACATAATTTTTCTTAGTAAACTCTTCTTTTGATTGTTTTTCTAAGTTTTCTGCTTCTTTTTCTAACTCATCAAAAGGTCCCGGCGGCATAACAATCACATAATAATAATAATTTATAATACTATTCTTGATTAAATAAGTTCATGATTTCTATTTACTTAAAGATTATAAAAAATAAAAATTTTACAAATTTAGAATTTCCATCCAGAAAAACTTTTAATTTGACATTGATTATAATCTAAAAATTAAATAAATTTTTCAAAATCAAAAAAAAATTTAATATCAACAAGGTTTCTGATGAAAAAATTCAGCGTTGGCATCCTTGGTGCTACAGGAACAGTTGGACAAAATTATATTAAACTTTTACAAGATCATCCATGGTTTGAAATTGTAGATGTTGCAGCATCTCCTAGATCAGCCGGAAAAACTTATGTAGAAGCTGTTAAAGAAAAATGGCAAATGCCAATTCCAATTCCTAATAAAATTAAAGATTTAACAGTAAGAGATGTTCAAGATTTTGAGAAAATACCTGAGAACCTTAACTTTGTTTTTTCTGCGATAAACATGCCGACAAAAGAACAAATCAAGGAGGTAGAATATAGTTATGCTAAAAAGGGTTTTCCTCTCATAAGCAATAATTCGGCTCATCGTTGGACTCCTGATGTACCTATGATTATTGGTGAAATTAACCACGAACATGTAAATGTTATACCAATTCAACAAAAAAATAAGGATTTTACAAAAGGTTTTATCGTTGTAAAACCTAATTGTTCGCTTCAGAGTTATCTTACACCAATTTATGCTTTAGAACAAGCAGGTTATAAGGTTGAGAAATTAATCATAACCACTTTGCAAGCTGTTTCTGGAGCGGGTTATCCGGGAGTTCCCTCTTTAGACATTGTTGATAATATTGTTCCATATATTAATGGAGAAGAAAAAAAAACAGAAGAAGAACCGTTAAAAAATCTAGGAAAAATTGGAAAAATTTGAAATGAAAATTAAAAAAATATACAAATAACTGCAAAAATTACAAGAGTTCCAGTATCCGATGGTCATACCGCAAGTGTAAACTTAAAATTTCAAGATAAAGTACCATTAAAAGAAGAAATCATTGATATTTGGAAAGTCTTTAAATCTTTACCCCAAGAGTTAGATTTACCTTTTGCTCCTAATCAGCCGATAATTTATTTAGAAAATATTGATAGACCTCAACCAAAAATGGATAGAGATAACGATAAAGGAATGGCCGTTACAATAGGTAGACTTAGAGAAGATAACGTTTTTGATTACAAATTCGTATCATTAAGCCATAATACAATAAGAGGCGCTGCAGGTGGAGCAATTTTAAATGCAGAGTTATTGGTAGCTAAAGGTTTTATAAAATAAAAAATAATTATTTCTTCTACTGAGTCTCCGGCTCAGGTATATTTTCTCATAAAAAATAATTAAAACTCATGTTTGTCAATTAAAATGGGCAAGAGAAGTTTCAATAATGAGATTGATTTCTTTTTCTTAATTAATTTATAGAATGGATATTCTGGAAATATTGTAAAATATCTTTCATTCCTCAATAACTTCAACGTTTTGAATCGAGGGAAAAAAGAAAATTTTGAATGCTCAAAAATAAAGTTCTTTAATATATTTTTAAGTAAAAATTTGTCAACAATAATAACAGCTGAAAGTGGACCATACTTTTTAGTTATTTTCTCTTTAATTGAATATACTGAATCAAAATTATTTGAAAAGAGTTCTTCCTTATTAATTGCGCTTATTTTTGCCAGAGTACTCTCTTCAAATTCTAATAAAAATGTATGTTTACACACATTCTTTGAAAGTTGTTCTCGAGAGATTTTTATGTTTTTCTTATTCTCTAAATCTGTAATAATTAATAAAATTCGAGAATTTAAACCAAAATAAAAAT
>JAUWHL010000228.1 GCA_030605895.1 Promethearchaeota archaeon
AGCTATTGAATTTGCCACCAGATTAGCAATTGCGTTAAGTTGTGAAATTAATAACTCTATGTATTTTTTTAGAAAAAATTATTTTTACCCCGATATGTCTAAAAACTTCCAGATTAGTCAATATAATAAAGCTGGTGGAAAAGCTTTTGCAGATGGAGGAAAAGTTACCATTAAATTAAATTCACATAAGAAAGATATAATTTTTAATCGAATTCATTTAGAAGAAGATCCAGCAAGATTAGTGCATAAGGGAAGTATAGCAACTTCACCCTATACACTTGTTGACTATAATAGATCGGGAGTTACACTAATTGAGATAGTAACAGAACCTGTTATGAGCTCACCTGAAGAAGCTCGTGAGTTTTTAAAGCAATTAAAATCAATTGTTCAATATACAGGAATCTCAAGTCTAGATCTTGAAGGTTCAGTAAGAGTAGATGCAAATATCTCAATTAAGGGTCATGAACGTAGTGAAGTTAAGAATATCAATAGTTTTAAAGAAGTAGAACGAGCATTAAGACATGAAATTGTAAGACAAAAAAATTTGCTTAAAAGAGGAAAAGAATTAATACAGGAAACGAGGCATTGGGATGACAAAAGAAGAATAACTATATCATTACGAACAAAAGAATTTGAGGCTGATTATCGTTATTTTCCAGAACAAGATTTAGTTCCAATAGAAATTGATAATTCTTTTATTCTAGGAGTTAGAGATGAATTACCTGAAATGCCAAATGAGAGATCAATAAGACTTAGAAGAGATTACAATTTATCGGAATTTGACTCAGACAACTTAGTTCTAGATAAAGATATTGCCGATTTTTATGAGGAGGGTGTAAATTCGGACGCTTCGTTCGGACCGAATGAATACAAACAATATTGTAATTGGTTAATGAATGATATTTTAAGAGTGTTAAATGAACAAAATAAAACGGTAAAAGATACTAAATTGCACCCGCATCAGATAGTCGATATTATTAGATACATCAATGATGGAAAAATCACAACCAAAATTGCTAAAAATATAATTAGTGATATGATTGACGGTTTTTCAATTTCTGAAATTCTTGAGATGAAGGGTAAAAAAAGAATTTCTGACGAAAATCTTCTTGAGAAATTAGGTAATGAAGTTATAGAAGAAAATTCTAAGATTGTAAAAGATTGCTGTGTAAACCCAAAAGCAATAGAAGCGTTAATTGGGAGAGTCATGCAAAAAACTAAAGGACAAGCTGATCCTCATATCACTCGGACAATAATATATGAGCTTTTAAAAGAAAAAGGAATAATTGATTTAAAAAAAATATTTTAATTAATGGGAAATGGTTTGTTCTTTTATAAATCCACTATACTTTAAACCGTTTATCATCATATCAACAAGAAAAACAAATAGCTTCTCATTCCAAAATTTTGAATTAGGTACAAAAGTTTTAAAATATTTATTAGTTATAACCTCAATTGATAGATCTTCGTTATACCATTCAATTAGGGAGTCCTTTACTTTAAAGTAGAGATCTTCCATTTCATCTAATATTTGTTCAAAGTGTTTATCTTTCCATACTCCAAAATGTGCTAATGAGATTGAGTTCAATTCGCTTCTCATATCACGTAATTTATTAAACGTTTTAAGAAGTTGTTGCTCATGAAAATCAGGTGGCATAAGAGGAACAGAAAAAGCATCTTGGTCTAATCTATTTATTGCTGCACATCCAGCGAATATATTTTTATTTGTTTTATCAAATAAACCAATAGAATCCATTGTATGCCCGAATAAATTCACAATTTCTAATTCCAGTCCGTTTATATCAATAATATCACCTTCCTTTAAAGGAGTAATCTTTCCTTCAAAAGGATATACATCCTCAAATCCTTCAAATCCCTTAGTCATTTTCTCTGGATTTTTTAAATTTTCTACAGCTTTCTCTGAAGCTAATACTTCAATATCCAATTCTTTCATTGAATTACTCATTTTTGAAATACCTTGAGCATGATCCCAATGAGAGTGAGTTAATACGATTTTATGAATAGGATAAAGACCGAAATCTTTGAGTTTTTTTATAATTTTACGAGCTTTTAATGTTTCTCCAATATCAATCATCAAACGCATGCCATTATATTCAATAACGTAAATTGAAAGAAATTTAGGCAATCCCATTGTCATTCCGTCTATTAGATAATAGTTATCATCAAACTTACCTTCAGAATTTATAATTACTATTTGGATCACCTTTCAATTTTTTAATTAAAAATTTGTACATATAAAATTATTTTAATTTAAATTTAAATCTTAAGAATAGGTTTGTGGGTAAGAAAGAAATAAAATCTTTTCAAAAAAAAGAATAAAAAAATTAAATCAACGCTTCTATATTAAGCTACCCAACGCAGAACTTGCGGCATCCAATTTTAAGTTGATTATACCTAATTTTGCTTCACGAGTGGTAATTATAGTTAAAATATTTCCTTTAATTTCACTAAAAAGGATTTTTCCTTTTTCAGATTCTATAATTGCACTGAAAAATTGCCCTTGTTCCAGTTCTTTAGTTGCTCTCTGGCTAGCTTTCAATATTAATGTTACCATTGCGGCAATAGCTTCTGGGTCAACCCAACCAGGTAGAGCACTTCCTTTTATTAATCCAAATTTCTCAATTAGGGCTGCACCGTGAACCCCTTTTATTGACTTTAAACTATCGAGAATACCAGTTATTCTTTCACTCATTTAACTCAATTTACATTTGTGTTATTGAGAATATTAATTCTTTAATTATTATGTAAGTTTTAATTATATTTAAGTATAGGAATCTTGCTTAAAAAAGCTATTTTTTCTTAATTTATCAATCAAAAAACAACAAAAGAGTATTGAGGACTAAATGGTACACATTATTTTTCGACATTATCGGGAAGGAGATGAAAAGCAACTAGCTGATTTATTTAATCATGCATTTAAAAGAAGTGTTGTCAGAAGGTCTCCTACTGGTTGGCATTGGAGATATGTTAAATCCCCTGGATTTGAACCAGAAATGTGTCAAATTGCAGAAGATATTGATAAAAAAAAAATCGTGGGAACTATTCTTGTTAATTTAGTAGAGACTAGAACTATTGCTAAGAAAAAATATCTAATAGGTGATATTAATGATGTTTCTACCCATCCAGATTATACGAAAAGAGGAATAGCAACAAAATTAATGGAAAACTCAATTAAATATATGAAGGAAAAGGGATGTGATTTTTCAATGTTAAGTACAGGATTAAGAGGGTTTGCTAGAAGTAGAATTTATCAAAAATTTGGATATTTTGATATTGAAAAAGAGTATTATTTTATTCAAATCCCAAATGTTATTCAACTTATAAGAAATTTCTTCGGATTTGCTTTTTTCTTTCCTATACTTTTTACTATCTCCTATTTACCTCCACTTTTAAATAGATTAAGAATAAAATTTAAGAATTTTCTTAAAGATTTTTCTTATGAAATTAATCATAACAAAAAACATTTTGAATATATGAATGCAATCAATAGGATCAGCTCAAAAAATTACGAGGGGTATCCAGGTTATGATCAATCTAAATTTAATTGGGCACGTATAAATGTTCCTGCAAATCATAATAAACCAACTTATATTGTAATAAAAAAAGGGGGGAAAATTGTTGGTGGTGCTGTTATTACTCATCAAAATATTAAAGCTCCTAAAATTAGGTTAAAATTACGTTTAGGAATAATTCATGAAATATTTCTTGATGAAAATGTATTCAATAACACATATAACCTATATCTCGGTTATATTTATTTAATTGATAAAATTATTAAAGCAGCAACACAGAGAGATTTGGGAGCTTTACTATATACTTCTAGTTTAAACGCGAATGATTTAAACCAAGCATTTAAAGGAATGAGTTTTTTAAAGATAAAAAATGATGTTATAATGGTAAAAGAGTTAAAGAAGAATCTTAAATTCCCTAAACTCAAAAAACCTCTTTTTATTCCAACATATTTGTCTCTGGGTGTGGTTTAAAAGACAATTTAAAAGACAAAAACATAAATATTCAATTTTTAATATTTATTATAACTAAATTTTAAACAAGAATATTTAAAATGAGGAGTAGGAATAATGGGAAAAGAGATTGATAAGGCCAAAAAAGTATTTAAAGACGCTTTTGATGTTCTGAATGATTATTTTGAAGAAAAACGTTCTGATACCGTTATGGAGGAAGAAAAAAAAGCAAAAAAAGGTAAAGTGGCTTTAGCAAAATTTTCTAAGGGCTTGATTGGTAATACAGATAAAATTAATTTTAGGATACTAATAGGTAATAAGAAAGAAATTGGAGATTTTATTTATGAAGCCATTTATTTAAGTGATAAAAAAGAACCAAAAATCTATGTATTCAATGTAGCTAACGGAAAGCCATGTAATACTATTTTAACAAATTTCAAAGAAGAAGATTGGAATGGTTATAAAAAAATTGAAAAATATAAATCATTGACAAAATTCTTAGAGTCTGCCTACAAGGATGGTATTTACTACAAAGGTAAAAAGGAGAAGAAGGAAGAAGCTTTAAACAGATTAATAAAGGGTCTTACAGGATCTATAGAAGCTGTAGGAGACGATGAAAAGGCTAAGAAAGGAGATGGTAGTCCAATTGCGATAAAAATTGCTAAGTTTGTAGCTGTAGCTGCAGTAACAACAATTGTTTCAGTAGCAGTAACTCCAGCAGTGGGGATTATTGCAGAAGAATTGATTGGTGGAGGTGCGATTGGTGGAGATGTTATTGGACAAGCAGGAGATGCCGCAGTACAGGGTCTTAAAAATCTAGTGGATCCAACAAAAATAGTAAAAAAAGTAATAACAAAAGTAATAACAAAAGGTAAAGATATACCAGGTACTGACAGCTAATAAAATAGATTAATAACGTTCTTATATTATTGCTTTTTCATTTTCTTAATTCTATCATTTTAAAAAATGAATATTTTTAGTGAGTATTTTGAACTTAAGTCAATATTTTAGAGAACGTAATGTTCAATTAGGTTTAATTTTTTTTGTTATAGCTACATTTGTTGCTTATTTAGCAACCTTTAATATTTTTCCTGGGTTTTTTCTTTTTGCTGATTTTCAATTTCTAATTGGAGTAATTATTGGAGAGATTTATGCTTTAAAAAATCAAACTTCAGATCAAACAATCTTAAAATGTGGCTTAATAATAGGGATTGTTGGAGGTGTTTTTTCAGCATTCGTAGTCTCAATATGGAATACATTGATTAATATGTGGAATTTTTTTGATTTTTTCATTTTTTTCGGGTATACTCTCATAACTGGAGTTGTTGTTGGATTGCTTATAGCGGCGATACTAAGTTCTTATTTTATGTATAAAGAAGTGAAAGGAGAGAATGGAGAAGATGATAAATATATTGGTGATGATTTCTATAATGATTTAATTGAAGATAAATGATAAAAAAAAAAGATTTGATTAATGAGTAGTAGTTTATATTTAAATCCTATTTAATCATATAACCTTAATTCTACCCACATTATTTTGTTAGTATTCTCATTCTAGAATTTAATTTTCTAGATTTTGATTAGATAAATTAAAAATTGGACTCTGAAAGACATTAATTTAACTTTTATTTATTTTTACTTAGAAAAAATGATAATTTTAGAGGTCTAAAAATGAGTAAAGCAATCATATGGCAATATAATGAGTTCATTCAATCAAGAAAAGAAAAATTAGTTAGTATGCTTATAAGTGAGATAATATTTTTAAAAACACGTTTTAAGAGAGTAAAGAATAGAGATGAAATCTCATATCTTAGAAATGCTCTAGATAAATTAGATTATCTCTTAAATAAGTTGAAGGAAAATAGTGCTGAAATGCCTGAGCAGGATTTTGATAAAATTCTTATGCTTATTTATCATATTTTTAAAAATATTGCCAACAAGTTGGAATAAATCTTTTCACAATAATTATAGAAAAAAAAAAAAATGAATAAAAATTACATTTTTATTAAAGAGGCAATTGAGTCCATTAATGTTTCTTTTCTCGGCTTACCTTTTAATAATTCATTTTTAACACGTTCAGCCAAAATTTGAGGAGTGAACCGTTCTCCATTATTATCGATTTGTTTATATGTAGTCCATCCATTCAATGAAAAGACCCGATCACCAACAACCCTGAAAACTTCTCCATTTATCTTTACTGCTTCATCTGAAGCTAAAAACACCACTAACGGTGCAACATTAGCTGGTTCAAAAACATCAAAACCTTTTTCATCCAATTTGCTCATTGTGGCTGCCATTTTTGGTGTTGCGTCCGTTGTAAGTCTTGTTCTAGCAACTGGTACGATACAATTAACTGTACCATATTTTTTTAACTCCATAGAGACAATATTTGTAAATGCTGCAATACCTGCTTTCGCAGCTCCATAATTTGATTGACCCATATTTCCTAATAAACCCGCATCAGAAGCAGTATTGATTATTCTTCCAAATACTCCTAAATCTGGATTAGTTTTTCCTTGTTCTCTAAAATATGCAGCCGCATGACGAGTCATATTAAATGTTCCTTTTACATGGACTGCAATAACGCTATCAAATTCTGCTTCTGACATATTAAAGATCATTCTATCTCTTAAAATCCCAGCATTATTTACCAAAATATCTAACTTTCCAAATTCAGATACTGCTTGGTCAATCATAGCTTTTGCTTTATTAAAATCAGTAACAGAATCATAATTTCCAACAGCTTTAACTCCTAATTTTTTACATTCTTCCGCTACTTCATCAGCAATTTTAGTTGGAGCACCTGTTCCGTCAAAACCGGCACCTAAATCGTTTATAACTAAATTACAGCCTTCTTTAGCCATTAATAACGCTTCTTCACGCCCTAAACCTCGTCCAGCACCAGTTATTATAGCAACTTTTCCTTCTAACATTCCCATAATATTTTTCCCTCTTACAAATTTTTATGTATTTATTATTCTAAATTTAATGTTCTAAATAATATGTACTAATAAAAAATTATTTCTAAAAACTTAAGAATTTTTATAATCATTATCCATTGTAAGAATTATCGCATATTGTTCAATTGAAAAAATAATGAATTTGCAAACTCATGTTCTAACTGGTATATTAATCCAGGTCTGTTGTTTTAGGATTTTTATAATTCCACTCAATATCATATTTACTATCTTATTCGCATTTTTATCGCATTTCATCATTGATGCTTTTGTTCTTATTACTTATCATACACCTGAACCCCAAAAGGGAGATTTGTTCTGGCTCTCATGGCAAATAATTACTTATGGTTCTGGAGCATTTTTAATAGTACTGTTTTTTCCTTATACGCTAGGAATACTTTTTGCAAATTTAATAGATATTATCGATTGGCTTATCTTAAGGGAGTTTTATAGAATAAAATTTAAAAATGAAGAG
>JAUWHL010000086.1 GCA_030605895.1 Promethearchaeota archaeon
CAGTTACTCCTACACAATATTCCATGTCTATTTTGAAGCCTTCAATCTCGTTGATTAATGGAAGGAAGTACTTTTGAACTTCCAACCAGGCTTCTTCACCTTTTCCTCTTTCTGTATATATCAAATGGTATTGTTTACCTCCTTTTAGTCCTCCTGTAGTATTAAAAGCGCGCCATTTTGAAACAAAAGGAATTTCTCTCGGTCTTTTCATATATAATTTCCCTACATCAATTGCTTTTTTTAGTGGATACCAAACTGTTAACATAAAGATTGCCATAATTAACTATTACCTCATTTATATCTTTAAAATTGGATTTAAATGCAAATAGATACTTATGTCAATTTTATTTAAAAGTTATCATTTTTGTAAAAAAACTTTTAATAAAAAATATAAACATTTGAACAATTTTTTTCCTATAGGATGAGAGGTTTTCTAAAATGGTAAAAAAATCCTTTATTGATAATCCCAACGTTTCTAATCAAGTCTTTTTTCCTCGAAAAATTCCTGAACCAACAAATCTCGATTCAAATATTAAAGTATTGAAGTTTGAAATTAGTAAGAAAATCATTATTGGTGGTTTATTTTATCTGAATGATACAAATCTTCCAACTATTCTATTATTTCATGGAAATGGAGAAATTGCTGCTGATTATCAATATTTCATGGATTTTTTCTTTGATTGTGGAGTAAATTTGGCCGTAGTAGATTTCCGTGGGTATGGTTTTAGTACTGGAGAACCAATCTATAGTAGTCTAATTTCAGATGCTTTACCAATTTATAATAAATTTTATGAATGGATAACATCGAATAATTTAACTAATTCTTTATTTCTATTAGGACGTTCGCTTGGAAGTGCTTGCGCCGCAGAAATAGGTGCACATAATCCAAATAGCTTACGAGGCATAATTTTTGAAAGTGGTTTTGCGAGTATGTATAATATGATGACAAGACTATTCAGAGTCAGTGGTCCTGATATTACACCTGAAGGATTATCTGAATATTCAAATGATACAAGAATTAGAAAATTCCAAAAACCAGTATTGGTTATTCATGGGATTCAAGATTGGATTATTCCCTTTGATGAGGGAAAATTAATATATGAATGTATTCCCGATGGAATTGAGAAAAAATTAGTCCTAATTGAAGGTGCTGGTCATAATAATATCTTTTCATTTAGAGAGGAGTATACTTCTCCATTAAAAGATTTCATTCTAAAAAATAAATAATTTTTTAAGCTGATTTCTCAGATAAAAATTGGTCTAAAGATCATTTTATTACTATCTCTATTTTTATTTATTCAGAAAAAAAAGTTTCTACTTTACAGTGAAATAATTTTGTCTAATAAAAGATATAATTTTTGTCCTTTTTGTGGGAAGAGAATACTTAAATTTGATAAGAATAAGACAAATTTTTGCTGTTATTGTGGTAAAAAATTAAAAATTGAGAAAGAAAAACTTAAACAGAAGGTTCAATGTACAATTTGTCATATAATGATTGATCCTAATAGGTATAAAATAATTAAATGTACATTTTGTGGGAGTATGTATCATTTTACGTGTGTATCTTCTTGGCTTCAAAAATATAATGCATGTCCTATGTGCCAAAATGTATTTCTATTTCCAAATAAAGCCATAGCTTTAAACAAGTAAAAAAATATTGAATTTTTTATTTTTTCAAGATAAAAACTCCTGTTTCTACAAACCTCTATTTATAGATTTTTGATAGTGGGAAATCAAAAAATTTTATAAAAAAAACAGCTTATTCACTTTACTAGTATTAAATTTAAAACTAGTAAAAAATGGGATGAAAACAATGGCTGAAATAACTAAAGAATTGAAATATGTAATTTTAGCTTCAGGATTGGTCGATTTAATTTTTGGAATCTGGTTTTTCTTTGCTATTGAATCATATGTAGACGTTTTTCAATGGCCTTACTTAGATCCTCTTGCAGGGCATTATATAGGAGCATTTTTGTTAGCGATTGGAATATTAAACATATTTATCTTTTTTAAGGAAACAGAGTGGAATAGAATAGAATGTTATTTGATGTTTCTGATGCTTTTCCTTTTATTAGGTTTTATTGTTCAGATTTGGGGATCGATTACTGATTTCACTTTTGCAGGTGTTTTTAATGCTATATTGCATGGTGTATTCTTCGCAGCTTTCACATATTTCTATATTCAAGCAAAGAAATAAGTTCGATGAGGACAAAAATTAGGAAAAATTAAATTAAAAGAATATTTAAAATTTTTTTTTATTTATATTGTTCTATTAAAAACTCATGAATTAAAATTTGCTTAAATTCAGAATCTCGTTTTTGAAATGGTATAGTTTCTTCTCCAATATAAATATCTGAAGGACAGTCCTTTTTAAAAATGGTCGAAAAGGGAATAGTTAAATTTGAAATATTAGAAAAATCTTCATGAACACTAATTTCATCAATAACTTCATAAATTTTTTTATTTAATATTTCTAATCCCATTTTTTATCTCACTTTGATTTCTCTTTAATATCCCAATAAAAATTTATCTACTTATATTGAAAGTCCCGACAAATTTAGTGATTAAATTTAGTTTTATTACTACTTCATAAGAAATTCTTCTTTCAAAATATGTTTATATTTTGAGTTAAATCTCTTTAGAGAATTTTCTTCAAAATTTGAATAAATGTCAACTGGAAATTTCTCATTATAAATATTTAAGATTAAAATTACTAAACTTGAGATGTTGTTAAAACAAACTTGCGAATTTTTATTCTTAAATAAATCTGCTACAAGTTTAGATAGTAATATAAATTTCTTTCTTTGAAGAGCTTTTTTATTAACTTTTGTTTCTGACTTGAAAATATTTTTTAAGAAATCTTCAACTTTCTTTTCAATTGTAAGCGAATTCACAATCCATCAAAAATTAATCTCTTTTATGGATTATCTTATTAAATATATAAAAACAGATTGAATTTTTTAGAAGTTTAAATTGGGTTTCGAAGAAAATCTCTTCTTTATAGAATAGGTGATTATTATATTAAATTTTAAAGGAATTCCTTCTATTAAGATAAAAATTCTTGAATAAAGATTTTTTTGTAGTCTTGATGTCTCTCTTTAAAACAAATTTTCTCATATCCAATGTAGATATCTTGGGGTTTTTTAGAATCATCTATAGCAGAAAAAGGAATTGATATATGTGATAAATCAAGAAAAGGTGGATTTTCTGATAAATTAAAGATCTCTTGCCAAATTTTATTATT
>JAUWHL010000142.1 GCA_030605895.1 Promethearchaeota archaeon
TTCTTCATAAAATCATTTGGAACATATAAAAAATTATTCCCAAGAATTTTAATAGAGAAAATAAAGGAATTTCCAATTAAAGTTCCAATTTCTGATAAAGACAAGCAAAAAGCTAAAAAAATAATTGAAATGGTAAAAAAAATTCTAAAAAATATTGATGAATTAGAGACGCTACAAAAGAAAATTGATACTTTAGTTTTTGATCTATATGAGATCTCTGAAATTAACCGAATACATATCCTGAATTATATGAACACTTTAAATAACTAACTTCAGGAACCAATTTTAATGATTTCCTTATTTTGAATTGTATGTTTTTAAGATTCTATCCCATTTTTCTGCTAATTCGGTGAGATTTGTTCTTCTAAACAGATTAACTGCTCGGTCTAAGATTTCAACAATATTCTTTTCATATTTTACAATATCTTGATCAGTTGATACATTTTCTATCATAATTAGAAAATGTTAAAAATTGAAATATAAAATAGTATGGTATGGTGATATCTTCGGAAATATGATTATAATAATATCTAAATACCTATATTTATATTATAATAAAAAATTTAAAAATATATATAAGAAAATTTAAGAATTGACTTCTAATGGAAAAACTTCCAAGTGCTTCTCTTTTAAAAGAGATATTGATAAATTATTTCAATGAAGTAAAGGGTATTTTAGGAGTTGCCATCTGCGATCGAAATGGGTTTATTATAGCTTCAGAATCAAAGCAAGAAAATGAAGAAGAATCAGATGAAATAATTGGAGCCCTTTCTGCTATGCTTGATTCCTACATTGAAAGAATTAAGGCGGAGTTTGGGAAATCAGATACCTTTTTCAATATTACTTCGACTGCGGATAAAAAATTTATCTTTAGTTCAATGGGACCAAATTCTATATTAACCACAGTAGCAGAACAATCAACTACAGATATTGAGCTGAAAGTATATTCTGAGCATATAGCCTCGAAAATAGAATTAGTACTTTCAACTAATGAGGAAGTATCTCCAAAAATCCCTGAAATAATTAAAGCACTATCAAAAACTCGCGGAGGACAACTTCCAAATATGGAAGGTGAATACTCGAATAAAATCATCTTGCTAGGAGACTATGCGGTCGGTAAAACATCGTTAATAAGACGATATACAGAAAATAAATTTGAAAGAGATTACATATCGACTATTGGAGTACAAATTAGCAAGAAGATAATACAATTAAGCGAGCAAACTAAAATGAATTTCATAATTTGGGATATTGGAGGTCAAGTTGCTCAAATGGCACCATATAGAGCAAAATTCTATAATGGTGCTAATGCTGCTTTTATCGTTATAGATAGAAGTCGCCCTGAAAACTTAGATAGTGTCGAAAAGTGGTACAATGATATTAAAAAATCTATACAAAGAAATATTCCTATTGTCATAGTAGGAAATAAATCAGATTTAGTGGATAAAATTGCTATAAGTGAAGAAGAATTAAAGGAAGTTGCTAAACAATTTGGATTTCACTATATTGTTACATCAGCGTTAACAGGTGAGAATGTTAGTGATGCTTTTTTTTATATTGCCTATAGAGTAATTGAAACTCTTTAATTATTTCATCACAAACTTTTTTATGAATTCTAATTCTTTTAATTAATTGATATACTTTCTGTAATAAATTAAAGAAATGAAATCAATAAAAGGAGGTAGATATAAAGATTGTAATCCGGGTTGTATGGCATGATATAGTAGCTACTTGAATCTTCTTTTTCTTTCAAAAATGAAGCAAGAAACGCTGCTGGATATGTCATGGGTTTTTCAATTAAAGAACTGACATACAAAGGAAAGTATCTCGTATATCTGAGTGAACAAGAATTAACAGGTCCTTGGTTTAGCTTTACTCTAGAAGGAGAAAAAATTGGAACAATTCCAGTTATTCTAAAAAATATCGAGCCAACACCGATATACAACATGGTAAATACTCGTACAGGGACTGCTATAAGTAGGATTACATTAGATTTGAATATTACAGAGTATCTTAAGAAATTGTCTCAAAAACAAAATTTTAAATCGATACCGATAGAAAAAAAGCAATTTGTTCGTGTGTACAAAGACATTTTCAATCCACCTCACATACCCTATGTTAGTACCTTTTTTACTATAAAAAACATTTCGGATTTTTCCTTGAAAGATTTTTCGATATTTTTTGTTTTTGATTTTGATATAAATGGACTTATGGGTTATGATAATGATTTATCCGGCTATGATGAAGAAAATGATGTAATTTACCAATATGATAATACGGGGTTATACGGTGGATTCTCTCCTATATCAAAATCAACTAACTACGAGTCATGTCTGACAAAAGATTTCAAAATCGATAAAAAGACTATGAACCTTTCAAATACTATATATAAAGGACAAGGAGAAATATTATCCGCTATGCAAATTGAATTTATGACTTTAGAGCCCGATCATTCTTTTCAAACAGCTCTTGTTATTTCTGGTGGGTTTAGCAAAGAAGAACTAATTGAAAATATTAAAGAAGGAAAAAATAATGCTATGAAACATTTACATCAGGTAAATAGATCAGTGAAATCTGAACAAAGGAATCTTCAGGAAGTAGGTTTTATAAAGATTAATCTCCAGCAAGCCGAAGAAGATTGTGAGTAAAAAAATCCAAAATAATGACTCAAATAAAAAAACCCTTTTAAGGAAAGTTATTTGATGAATGCTCTGCTCGAGTAAGGATTTAAACAATTTTTCTATTTATTGCCCAAATTCAAATTTTTGATGGTTAAGAATAAATTTATTCTCATCCTGACTATAATTTTTTATAGAATATAATAAGACATCTATTTCCTGTTTCGTAATAACTGGAAATTTATAGTGAGCTGAGATATATTTAATATCTTTATCCTTATTCATATAATGCTTAATAAATTCAAGATGTTGATGTAATCTATTATTATTTATTTCACTGTTTAATTTTCTAAGCTTACCCATATTTTCTTTAAACAATTCCATGAATTTAGAATTGAGTTCATACCCAATTGAATTTCTTGCAGATATCATGGCAGCTAATGAGGTTGTTCCTGTTCCCCAGAACGGGTCTAAAACCAAATCTTTATATAAGGAAAACATATTAATTAAGCGATAAGGTATTTCTAAAGGGAAGGCTGCTGATCGTTTTCTTATATTCTTTTGATTATTGTTATTTTTATTTAAATTCTGAGAAATCCCTCTTATGTCCTCCCACACGTCTGAAAACCATTTATTCCTCTCTTCCCAAAAAAAAGCGCTATTATATCTATTTTCTGATTTTGGTTGTACCTTTCGTTTGATATTTCCTTTTCTAAAGATCAAAATATATTCGTGTTCAAGAGTTACATACGCGTTGGGG
>JAUWHL010000276.1 GCA_030605895.1 Promethearchaeota archaeon
ATTCAGAATTACAAGATCTTGAAGGTTTGATTTCAGAAGCGAAAGATGCCAAGATTGATGCAATTATTGCTCACGATTTAGCTGTAATTAGAATAGCTAAGCGATTTAATATGGAATTTCATATCTCGACTCAAGCAAACATATCTAATATTGAATCTGCTAAATTCTATGAAGAATTGGGGGCAGAAAGAATAATTCTAGCAAGAGAATTATCTCTTCAACAAATAAAGCTTATTAAACATCTCTTATCAAAAACAAAGGTGGAGTGTTTTGTTCATGGTTCAATGTGCACATCAATTTCAGGACGGTGCTACCTTTCTGCAACTATCTGTGATTCCGAAGAATATTCTGCAAACCGAGGAAACTGTGTTCAACCTTGTAGAAGAGAGTGGAGGGTTATTGATGATGAGAATAATGAGTTCATTTATAATGGTCAAATGTTTTTGAATACTAAGGATCTATGTATGATTGAACACATTCCAAAATTGATAGACGCTAAAATAGACGCGTTTAAGATAGAAGGAAGGATGAAAGACCCCCTTTATATAAAAACAGTTTCAGAATGTTATAGAGAAGCAATAGATAGTTTTTTAAATGGGACCTATGGAAAAGAAAAAATCGCTAACTGGCGAAAAAGATTATCAATGGTATATAATCGAGGATTTCATACGGGATTTTACTTTCAGAGACCAACTATCGAAGATATTGAATTAGAAAGGAGAGGAAATGTATCTCAATATAAAAAGCATTACATAGGAAAAATACTTTCTTATGACAAAAACAGTAAATCCGCTAATGTTTTATTAGAAAGCCTAGAATCTCCCTTAAAGCAAGGAGATGAAATCATTATAATGGGTTCTAATACTTATACTATTGAAACAATAAAAAAGATGATCTATAAAGGAGAGAAGATAAAAAGTATATCTAGAAAGAGGTATACCGACCCAGTTAGAATTAATTTACGCATTAATAAAGAAGTCGAAGTGAACGCAAAAATTTATATCATAAAAAAATGATTTTTAAATAGACAAACAATAAAGGTGTGAAACTATAACAATAGAGTTGTTTAGTATCGATAAAAAGAAGCTCAGGATTCTGATAACAATTACCATTATTATATTTTTGTTTTCATTTTCATTCGTAAATGTTACAAGAAGACAAGCATCAGAGATATTAACTCAGGAATGGGATTCACGCCCATTTGGAATTAAAATGTCAGTACAAACTACAGAAACAAATCAGAGTTATTGGGCGGGTTTAGGATGTGCTCCCATGAAGACTACAATTTCTTTTGATGATGTTTGGAATGACAATAAGAATGGAGAGATGAGAGAGATTGGTGTTACCCTCGAGGAAAATGGCTTAGACCAAGATAAAGTGAAAATTGTTAACATATGGTTAGAAATAAAAAATACTAAATTTGAAAAAAATAATGTAAATAAAATTATCGAATCAGGGGGACAATATTCAACAACTTTTCAAGTATCATATACAGGTTTTGATAGTCAAATAACGGTTTGCCTTCATGTGGATTTTGATTACTATATATATGATCCCTATTATGGAAGTAGTTGGTGGGGAGTTTCCCATATTAATCCAATATGTGTTCAAGTTGATACTAATGAAGCACCGACCGTAACAAGTCCTTCGGACAAAGTTTATGATTTTGGTGATATTCCCGCTGAGGATAAGATTTCATGGATCGTACACGATGTAAATAATAATCTTTCTAATTATACTGTCTATAGGTATGTCTTTTTTCAAAAGGGTATTTATGACTTTAAACAATCGGGTATTTATGACTTTAGCCAATTTGGTAGTTGTTCACATGGAGATATTATTCAGGTGAGAATAGACCCGGATCTCGAGTCGGGAGCTTATGAATATAGAATTGTTGTTAGAGATGATAAGAGCTTAAACTGCTCAGACTCCGTTATTGTAAAAGTGAATCGAGCAATTATTGCTAGTTTTCCTTTCGGAAACTTATCCATTATATTCTTTGTTACCATCATACTTATACTTGTTTCTTTATATTCAGTAATAATTATTAAAAAAAGCGAATTGCGAATTCAAAATTTTTAAAATCTGCTTCTTTACTGCCTTTTATCTTGTAAGCTTGAATTACTAAATCGCTCTTAGCTAATTCAATTTTGAAAGAGTCAAAATCTATCCAATATATCTAATGAGTACCAGAGGAAAGTTACTAAATATAAAAGTAAGAATTGAAATTAAAGATAAAATTTATATCATAAAAAAATGATTTTTATGTGAAAGATCACTCCCTACTTAGCATAATGGTTTCAATTTTAAAAATGAATTTTGAAGAAAAGAGAAAGCGACTGGTTGAGAAGCTTAAGGATAGAGGAATATTAACAAAACTAGATGTAATAAGAGCAATGTTAATTGTACCCCGACATAAATTCGTACCAAAAGATGCAGAATCAAACGCATATATGGACTCCCCTCTCTCTATTGGATTAGGGCAGACAATTAGCGCCCCCCATATGAACGCTATGATGTGTGAGTACCTTGAGCTGAAAGAAGGGGATAAAGTATTAGAAATTGGAACAGGTTCAGGCTACCACGCTGCTTTATGTGCCGAATTAGTAGCATCAGAAAATTCAGAAAAACCTGGGCATGTATTTACAATCGAACGTCATGAAGAATTAGCTAAAAATGCTAGAGAGAACTTTAAAGAAACAGGATATGAAAATACGGTTACGGTAATTCACGGAGATGGTACATTAGGATATCCAAAAGAAGCCCCCTTCGATAAAATATTAGTAACAGCTGCCTCACCTTCAAAAATTCCTGTTCCTTTGCGAGACCAGTTGAAAGAAGGAGGAATTCTTTGTATCCCTGCAGGATCTAAAAGTTTTGCTCAAAATTTATATATTATTAAAAAGCATGGTGAAAATTTTGATAGCAAGAAAATTACAGGCGTGAGATTTGTACCCCTGATAGGGAGATATGGTTTTGAAAGCTAGATCCCAAAAAAATTCTATTTTACGAATAAACTATCTGAATTCTTCTTAAATTTATTTTTGAGTTTTTTTCTAATCTTTCTCACATGTTCTGATCTATCAATACAGACTTGTAGATTCTCATCACAACAGTTCCAACTACGACATTCAGTATAATTAGAACCTCTCATAATTCAGTATTGTTCTTCATTAATTTTTTCTAGCATCTATTTAAAAAGGAGATTTTGAATATAAGAAAGTATTGTTTATGAATTGGAATCGATTTAAGCGGATGCTTTACAATTTATAAAAAGAGAGGGAATTAGAATTATAAAAACTAAGCATCTATAAAAAAAGTCTATTTTTGAAATTTATTCTTTAATTTTTTTTCCATTAACTTTTTTCTTACTGTTTTAACATAATGATTCTTTTCAACATTACGTTTCACAGATTTTTCATTGTACGTCCAGCCATTCCGTTTACCATTCCCATTAATTCCCATAAGTGTCAAGACCAAGGCAAATTTTAAGTTTATTAGTTTATTATTAGGACCTTAATATATTTAAAACTAATTAAAATCGACAAAATTCTTACGTCCATCTACAAAATTGTAAAGGATAGAAAAGTATTAATATTAAGAAATTTTAAGCCTTAAATGAAATTCTAAGTTCTTATCGAGTTTAATAAGAGGAGTTATATTTATTCCTTGATATATTTCTTGATAGCCTTCATCTGTGTAAGCATATGCAATTATCGGAAATTTATTAATTTTAATTGAATCCTCTTTACTTAAAATATCAATCTCAAAACTTAGATCATAGGTTTCATCATAAGCTTTAAAGTGTGAACCAATAAATTGAAATGCCTCTAATAATTCGGGTTTTTTGTCGTTTTTAAGATCTATTTGCTTGCTTTCCCATTGGAATTTAGTTGTATCCCCATTAAAGAAAAAAGGAATATCAATCGCTATATTTAGATTTTTAATAATACGGTTAAGGATTTTCTCCTTTTCATGAACCTCATCGAAATTTATTCTTACAATGACTTCAATTTCTCTTTCTTCTACATAAATATCTTTTGTAATTCGTACCGGGGTTCGTTCATCAGTATCAGGGTCTTTTACACTTCCAATTTTTTCCATTTCTATGATAGCAATCTTTCCTTCCTTTTCACTACTTGTAACCTTGAAATTTTCATCAACAAAATCTCCAAACTCGTAATATTGGTCTGCTTGAAGTTGTTCAAGTGTAACATCGTTATGTAAAAACCTAAGACGTAATAAATTTCTTTTGAATCTATCAACCAAAACTTCTTCTTTTTCAAGTTTCTTACTATCATGGTATGCTTCTGGCCACCTTGTTAAGGTATTCAACAGATTATAAGATTTAGGTTTATAATCTAACTCAAAAATAGTTCCACCATCGTTTGGATTAACATAAATATTAAAAACATCAGATTCAATTAAATATTCTGTCTTACTATCCTTAATAAAATCGATCGGAGTTATATAAATATAAGTCTTCATTCTAGGACTAATTAAAGAATTTATATCATCGATTATTCTCTCAGCATTAATTAAATGAGTATAAACTGAAAATCTTAGAAACTGTAAATAGACCCCTCCAAATAAACCATGCCAATAACAATCATTACATTGGGCTTTATAAATCTCATCCCAAGCCTCTGCAATTTTTTTTAATATTACAGAAATAAGTTGCTCTTTTTCAACTTTTAGTAGATTTTCTTCAGTGTTAATAAGTTTATTTCTAACATGAATCATTTTCTTGTGCATATTATTTGATTCCGGATACTTTACTAGAAAATATCTCCAAAATCCTCCTTTTAGAAATTGATAAGTCTCTTTCCTTTCTTCATCATCTTTCAAGTCTTTCCGAATTCTCTTAAAATTCTTTCTGATTTGAGTTGGTAAAACCCATTCCTCCATTTTATCGTAGCTAGCTGTAGGAAGATAGATTAAACTCTTTGCCGGAAATTTTGCCATGTATTCTGAAAGTGTTATAGATTTAATCCATGTATTATTTCTTATCTGTTCAAAAAAGGCAGGAATGAAAGGTTTACCATTATCTCCATCATGATGACCTTGCCCCTCTACATAACAGATTTGGTGTGTAGTTCCCCAAACACCCATTTTTTCAGCATCTGATATTAACAAAGTCATTCTATCTCCTTTATTATCTGCCATTTTCTTTAAATACTCAATAGATAAATAAGTTGGTTTCCAAGGGGTTAAATACCTTAATTCTTCGTTGATTGGAAATAAGCGTAATGTTTTCCCCTCATTTTCTGTAATATATGAATAGAGAGTTCCTTCCTCAGTAATTCCTGTAGATCTGAAATGATTATCGTCTACAATAACGTATTTTAATCCAACGTCATTCAAGAAGGAAGGATAGTCTGGCTCCCACACTCTTTCGGATAACCAAGCTCCTTTAACTTCCAATCCAAATTCATTTCTAATTAGATCAGTCAATTTCTTCATTTGAGCTATTTTATCACGATAAGGGATGATAGCAAATATTGGTTCATAATACCCCCCTCCAATAATTTCTATCTGGCTTCTTTTTGCCATTAATTTTAATTTCTCTATGAAATCGGGTTTGTTTTTTAAGAGCCATTCCAATAAATTACCCGAAAAATGAAGCGTGATTTTGATATCTTCAAATTTAAAAATGTTATCGATAAGGGGTTCATAGGATTTTTTATAACAGTCTTCTATTACGAAATCGAAGTTATCGACTGGTTGATGAAAATGCAGGCAAATCGGGAGGCAAATGGTTTTCTCTTTATCCATTTTTATTATATCACCAAGAATTTTTGATTTTTTAGAAAATTGAATAAATTTTTACAAGATATGGTAAAGATTATAAAGAATATGTTTGAAATTTAGAAATAATAAGGATTAACCATTTAAAAAATGATCTAGATCTAATTGTTTTTCCTTATCATCTTTTTTATTTAAAACTTCAAAATTGAAAAATTCACAAAAATCTGCTTTAATTAATCCTTTTTGAATTAAATCTTCTTTAAGTTCTTTAGTATTATGAGAGTTAACAGATGATAGATCATAATTATAGAGCGTCTTTAATGAATCCAAATCATGATTATAATTGAATTCAATTATTTTATCATAAAAGTCTTTGTCTGTATCTTCTATTCCAATGAGAATTGCCCCTAAATTATGACTAAAAAC
>JAUWHL010000082.1 GCA_030605895.1 Promethearchaeota archaeon
GGCGATAAGAATTTTAAATTTATTTAAAAAATAAATAATCAGTGATAAATTTGACTGAAAATTTAATTGAATTAGGAAAAAAGAATGCTGCTGTAAAAGCTGTAGAAGAAAATATTAAAAAGAATATGATTGTAGGCGTCGGTAGTGGATCAACTATAGTATATGCTGTAGAAAGATTAGGTGAAATTAATAAAGAAAAGACATTGAATATAAAATGTATACCAAGTTCATTTCAAGCTTATCAATTGATAATACAGAATGATTTACAGTTAGGATCTCTAGAACAACATTCGGAAATTGATATCGATATTGATGGAGCAGATGAGATAGATAAGGATCTCAATTTAATTAAAGGTGGGGGTGGCTGCTTAGTACAGGAAAAAATTATTGCCTCAAATTCAAAAGAATTGATCATAATAGTAGATTATAGAAAGAACTCTAAAATGTTGGGCACTAATTGGAAACAAGGGATCCCAATTGAAGTAATTCCAATGGCTTATTTTCCATTAATGAAAAAATTAAAAAGCATAGGGGGAAATCCAGTTCTTCGCATGGCTCAATCAAAGAGTGGACCGTTAATTACTGATAATGGAAATTTTATAATAGATGTAGATTTTGGTGAAATCGACAATCCAAGTGAACTGAATATGAAATTTTTAAATATTCCCGGAGTTGTTGATACAGGCTTATTTATTGGAATGTGTTCTAAAGCATATATTGGATTAGAAGATGGAAATGTATTAACTCTAGCTAAATAATAAAAAAATAAAAGATTAAAAAATTTCTACTTTTAGATTTTAGGGGAGATGTCTTTAATCTATTAGTTCTTTTAAGGATTCCCCACAATGCGGACAGAATTTTTTCGGTTTGGCTACAAGTTGTCCACAGAAGGGACAATAAAATTGTTCCAGACGTGATAAAGGTTCGGGTGTTACATAAGTTTCTCCTGATTTTTCGTATGATGGTTCATAATAATAGTCTTGATATCTTGGTTGATATTGAGAAATTTTCGGTCGTGATTTTCTTTTTGTAAAATAAATTAGCATACCAGCAAATCCAATAATACCAATTACTATGAGTACAATAATAATGATAAAAGTAAAATCGATAAGTTGTCCAGATATTTGCAATATAATTCCAAAATCATCATATCCCCCTTCACTATCATCCACAGTAATAAGAAGAATTCCTAAATATCCTGTATTAGTAGATGTATCAAAATTTGTTTCGGTTGATACAGAATTTGTACCCGAAATGGTACTATATTGCATAGTTTTAGGAATGGTAAATGTTCCTTTGAAATTATCTGAACTTGATAGATAATTTAACTCAACAACCTCAACAGTGCGAGGATTAATAGCAATAACAAGCCCATCTTTTACTACACTTATAAATAAGTTAACATAAACTCTCATGTCCGAATTATCATCTTCATATGTTACGTTATCTATTACATCTATGGTAAAATCGAGTATTTCACCTTGATTCACTCTATAAACATAAGAACCCTCATCAGATTCAGTTTCATCAAAGGAGGCATAATCGAAAGTGGAACTATTCTTTAAAATTTCGGGAGGATTATTTTTAATTTTAAAAAGAACTCTAGGTGAATTTAAAGCGGTATAATTGGAATTCTTCGGCACTAAATAGAAAATAGCATATCCAGAAGGATCAGTTTCTTCTGGATCGAAAGTTTCAGTATAATCATTTCCTATTCCAGAGCTGAATGTTAAAGTCTTATTAATAGATTTTTGTGTGTTGTAAAATGAATAAGAATAAATTGAAAGATATCCCTTAAAATCTTCATATGAACCATCATCTAATTCCGCAATGATTAGTTTAAATTGATTGCTAGCTCTAGTTATTGGTGAGTCATTAAAAGATATATTACTAATTTGTGGCATTTTAATACTGTCATAATAAAGGATTTTTGTAGTTTTATTAAATTCTTTTGAACCGATTGTTAAACGTGCAATTATTGTATAAGGTGTATTACTTGGAAATGGTATATTAACTGAATTACTAAAATATATCCCTTCACTCGCATCATTTGTATTTAATATAATCGACTTTTCATAAGATTCATTTTTAATTGTTAAAGTCAAGGAATCATAATCCATATCGGTTATTGGAGCCTCAGAAGTTTGGTTTTTTAAATAAATTGAGATTTCAATATCCGAATTTGAAGTACTTTCTTTTTCTAAATCGATGTTAATAGATACTTCATTTGAGGGTAAAATAAAGTCGACTATATTTTTTAATAAGCTATAATGGTCTTGACTGTATGATGTTGAGTTATATTTGTTGTAGAGCCAATGTAGATCTCCAAAAGCTAAAAGATGTCCTTTTTCTTGATTAGTTCCATTATATAGAGCCGCTATAGTTTTGTTGTTGATAGAGGCGATAGATTCAGCATTATCGGAAACATTAAAACTATTGCCATATAACCAATAGAATTGGGACACATTCTTAAAAATCATGGGATTATCAAAATTATATACACTTTGAGAACTTACACTTGCTCCTGTTCCATACCATTTATCATTCATTACATTTTCTTCATTAACTTGAATGTCCACTCCCAATCTTGAGAATAGATAATTGATATTTTCTACAACCATCTCTTGATATCTTGTTCCTAAAAATAACAGATTACCTCCGTTGTTAAAGTAATATTCTAGGTTATCTATTTCTGCAGGACTGTAAGGTAGGATGGGGTTTTGTAGAATTACTAGATCATATTGTGCTAACCTCTCCATCGTTAATATTGAATTATCATAATCCCTATTGTAATCTGGAATCCAATATTCCATACTATAATCAAGTGAGAGGTTAAAACTTGAGAGATCATCCATAGCTTCATAAAAACCCATCTGATAAAATGTGTATCCGAGGTCTTGGTCTGCAAACCAATCGTTTAATCCATGATAAGATTCCATTAAGATCCGATATTCTGGTAATCGGATATCCAATGTAATGTCTACAATATCATAAATTTGTCCCCCAGATGTAAGATTAATCTGAAATGTTTTTATCTCAGGAAAAGCGTTCTGTTCTATTTCAATATCAAGTTCTACAAAACCAATTCCCGCTTCAGGGAAGTTTACATTTGACTTATCTGTGGAAAGGGATACACCTTGAATATTAATCGGAATTTCAATGTCAAATATATTAGTGTCTCCAGAAATTACAGTTATATTAAATCTTTGGTGGTCTCCTGGGAAATGTAATAAATCATATGGTTTAACAGGAAGATAATCTGGGTAAATTTTTGCGATGTCATTATAATCAGGAGAAACACTGTCTAAATAATTTAGAGAGGCAGTGACATTTATTATCCCTGCACCAGATTTAAGAAGATCATCCTCATTTTCAAGTATGAGTGTTCTAGCTCCTTCTAATAAAGCAATCCTCGTAGTTTCTGGTGTGATATAGGGATACGCTTCCAAGAGGATTGCTAATGCTCCTACAACCATTGGACAGGAAAAACTCGTTCCACTCAAAGGAATATAATCCGCATCACCAGCAAAATTAAAATAATTATCTTTATAACGTTCCATCTTGGAAAATGTAGAATCTTTAGCTTCTGCTGAAATAATGTTAACGCCGGGAGCTACAACATCAGGATACCCAATATATCCAAATGTTGGACCCCTACTGCTAAAAGAAGCTAAATTGTCATTTCTAGTTGTAGCCCCTACGGAAATAACATCGATACCAGAAGCGGGAGTCGAACCTGTAAAATATCCAGGACCATAATTACCAGCAGATGATACAAAAATTACACCATAATCATTTTTAGCAGTTGATATGGCTTTCGTCATATTATCGGAAAGAATTGGATATCCTCCACCAAAACTCATAGAAATTATATCTGCTCCAGCACCACCCGAACTTGTTGGTTTAGAACTCCACTCGATCGCGCTTATTATATCAGTCTCCTCTAATCCACTTTCATTTCCTGCTCGTGCATTTATTAAAAGCACACCTGGAGCAATACCACGATATTCTCCTGAAGATCCAATCCCATCACCGGCTATAATTCCCGCGATGTGAGTTCCGTGCCCTGTAGCATCATTATAGTCCAATAAACTCTCATTAGCTACAAAATTACTGTTATTAATAATATCCAAATCGGGATGAGGATATATTCCAGTATCAATCACAGCCACTTTTACACCGGATCCATCATATGAGAGATTATTTGCCCCGATAGCAGAAAGCCACCAGTTAGAATAATCCTCACTATCTAAAGCACTTAATTGAACAGAGTCATCCTTAATATAAGGTAATTGATAATACTTCGATTCATGAATTTCTCTTATTGATTTAGTTCCTTCTATAACATAACTTTTATTTATAAGTTGATTAGGATTGATAATTATATGAGTACCAGAGATTATATCGTAATTCTTTTTTAACTCGTAGTTGTCAAACACAGAATCTAGGATATCGATACGTTCTTCTTTAGGTAAGGATTCCTCAAATGATACAATAACGTTTATATCTTTTGGATTACTTTTTGGGCTTTTAATTAGAGTTGTACAAAATTCATTAAGGTTTTTATCAAACTTTGAACTTTGAAAGCTTGAATAACTTTCTTGATTAATATCATTTGAATTGACAAGCGTTTCAAAAGATGAGGTTAACGAGTTTATATCTATTGTAGCTTCTTGATTATGATTATAAGAATCTGAATTAGTTAATTGTATTCCAATAAATGGAATAACAAAATAGCTAACAAGAATGATTGTAAGAATTATAAGGTTAATTTTTTTTTTTAGCTTTGTCATAGATTATATCAAATAAAACACTTATTTAAACCTAAAGATTTTGACTTAAAATATTTTTGAAAATCATGAAATATTTTATACAAGGAAAATTGTAGATGAATTGGCTTTATACAAGAAGAATATATATTTCTTGTTATAATATAAATAATTACAAATAGGTACTGTTTTAATTAATAAAAATTAGAATTTATCTTAGTGTATTTCTTTTGAAAAAGTATGGTTTTAAAGTTCTTCTATTAGGTGCTCCTGCAGTAGGAAAAACTAGCATATTATATCGATATGTAAAGAATAAATTCTCTCATGATTACATGACAACTATAGGTATTAACTATTTAACAAAGGATATAAATTTAGATGAAAAAAAGCTTGCTAAACTTGTCATATGGGATGTAGCAGGGCATGAAAAGTTTAAATTTCTTCGTAATCAATATTATGAAGGAACTCATGGTGCTTTGGTAATTTTTGATCTTACAATACTTAAAACATATGAAGAGTTAGAACAATGGCTTTCTGAAATGTTTGAAATATTACAAAAAAAAATTCCTTTTATTATAATAGGAAATAAATTAGATTTAGTAAAAGAGGTTAGCCGTTCGATTGATAACGATATTGTAAGAGATTATGCTGAAAATCAAGACAGTATATATATAGAAACTTCAGCTAAAACCGGAGAAAATATTGAAGACGCTTTTAAAGAATTAGCTCAACGTATGATTAAACAGGATTCTAAAAAATAAAATATTGTCTAAAAACCTAAGTTAGTAATACC
>JAUWHL010000298.1 GCA_030605895.1 Promethearchaeota archaeon
ATATTTAAAAGTAAAAAGATAAAGTTCATTGTAATTGAGCGATATTAATATATGAAATTAGCTAATAAGCTTGAATTGCTTTATATTCCAGCAATTTACTGGAATGAACCATCAAGTGGCTTTAAATTGACTTCTGAAGGAAAACAACTTCCTCATAATACTAACTTTTTTCTTTTATGGATTCCTTCAAATCAATCAGAAAAAGAGCTCACTGAGCATATCAAACTTACTTTTACAACTATTCCAATAAAAAAGCTTTTATCCTGTAAAATTAACCTTGCAATTCCTTTTAACTCATCAAAAACAAAAAAAGATGAAATTTCTTCAAAAAAGTTTTTTAAAGTTGTGTCGCATACAGGAAAAATTATACCTATTTTACCTTCTACAAAATTACTTTACCAATTGGAAATAATTGAAGATCCAGACAGATCTAGAATACATTATAGTAATTCCATTAAAACGTGGGCTCTTCTAACAAAATTAATATTTGAACTATTAAATAAAGGTCAATTTGTTCCTGCATTAGAACCTACTATGGAGAAGCTGTATAATAGTCAATGGCGGTTAATTTTAAAATCTCAATATGATAATAATCGTTTTAAATCTATTTTGAATCATAGTTCTTGGTCAGCTTTTTGTCTTCCTATAGATAATTTTCATGAAAATGGAGTAATTAAAACAAATGGTCTTTGGCACCCTTCTTACCTTTTTTCAATATTTTTGGACAGTGTTGGAGATTATTTGATACGTTCTACCTTAAATAAGAGTAAATTTCAAACTTTTGATGAATTTTATAGCACCGAAATAAAAAAAGAAGTAAATCCAGATTTTAGATTAAATTGGGATTATAAATTTCTTAAAACACTTATTAAAAAGGATAATAGTTTTAAGGTCGATGAATTTTATGAATCTATTTTACCAGCATTAATTCAGAATTGGACTCAATCTGCTTTAGGATTCCAATTAAAGTATGATTTTACATTAAGTTTGGAATTAAAATATCCAGAAAAAGTAGAGGATGGTTGGTCATTAAAAATTTCCCTGTCGTCTCATGATGGAACTAAAATTATATCTTTAAATGAGCTTTGGGAAGGACATGAACTAAAAAAGGAGATTTTTCCAAAAATCATTGAAGGTGATGAGCAATATTTAGAAATAATTTTAAGAGCTCTGGGAGCAGCGTCAAGGATATTTCCACCAATTAAGAGAGCCTTTTTAGAAAACATTCAACATGAGATTAAACTTACTTCGAGCGAAGTAATGGAATTTTTAAAATACCCAAAAGATTTATTAATTCAAAGTGGATTCAATATTGTTCTACCTGAAGTATTTACAATAGGTGGAAAGCAACGTTTAACCGCTCGCTTAATTATTCGTTCAAAAGAGGATGTGAAGAAAAAAAGAGGGTTAACTAGTGTTTTACCATCTATATTTGATATCGATTCAATGCTGGACACTAAATGGGATGCTAGAATTGAAGGAAAGAAAATTACAGAAGAAGAATTTAATAACTTAATTAATTCTAACGAACCATTAGTCAATTTAAATAGAAAATGGATATTAATTGACCAAAACGATGTCGAAGATTTAAGGAATATTAAGAAATTCCATGTGAAAAATTATTTAGATGCCTTAAAACTAGGATTAATTGGAAAGGTCCAACTACAAGAAAACGGTACTAAGTATGATGTAATTGTTGAAGGAGAATTAAACGAAATAATTACACGAATACAATCTATAGATTCTTTTGAAGAAATCCCTTGTCCATCATCTTTTAATGGAAAACTGCGTGTCTATCAGGAAGTAGCACTTAAATGGATGGGAAATATGACAAAACTTAATTTTGGATTGTGTTTAGCTGATGACATGGGTCTTGGAAAAACTATTCAAGTAATTGCGTTTTTGCTTTATCTAAAAGAAAAATATCCAAATAATAAGGCGAGTGTTTTAGTTGTGTGTCCTACTTCAGTACTATTTAATTGGCAACGTGAATTTAAGAAATTTGCACCCAATTTAGAAGTAATACTTCATCATGGTCCTAATCGATATAAAAAAGCCTCAGAGATTCCAGAATTTTTAAAAGCACATCGAATCTTTCTAACATCTTATGGAACTATTAGAAATGATATTGATTTCCTAGAAACTATTCAGTTTAGTGGCATTATTATTGATGAGAGTCAAAATATGAAGAATTATACTTCAAAACAGACCCAAGCAATATACAAACTGAAAAGTCAATATAGGATTTGTTTAAGCGGAACTCCAATAGAAAATCGTTTACTTGAACTTTGGTCCCTTTTTAATTTTTTAAATCCTGGTCTTTTAGGAAATAGAGAGGAATTTCGAGATAAGTTTATCTTACCTATTGAACGATTTCAAAATCAAGAAGCAATTAATGATCTAAAAACACTCATCGCTCCCTTTATTATGCGTCGTGTTAAATCCGATAGATCAATAATAAACGACTTGCCTGAAAAAAATGAAATTAAAATAACAATAGAATTGACTAAGGAGCAAGTGATATTGTATAAAGATCTTACAGAAGAGACATTTATAACGATTGATGACAGCACAATCGATAATAGAAAGAAAAGGGGATTAATCTTAGCCTTATTAGTTAAATTAAAACAAATTTGCAACCATCCTTATCAATATCTTAAGAAAGATATCGCATCAATAGAAACAGATAAAGAAATAAATAACATTATCTCCCAATCAAATAAATTGGAAAGATTAATAGAAATGACTGATGAGGTAATTTCTAATGGGGAAAAAGTTTTGATTTTTACCCAATTTACACAGATGGGAACAATTATAAAAAAGATACTTGAATGGAAGTATAACTTTAAAATTCTCTTCTTTCATGGTAGTGTACCTGAAAAGAAAAGGAGTGAAATAATAGATGATTTTCAATCAGAAGAAATTGAAAGCCCTCCAATATTAATTTTATCCTTAAAAGCTGGTGGGACAGGCCTAAATTTAACTCAAGGAACAACAGTTATTCATTTTGATAGGTGGTGGAATCCAGCAGTTGAAGACCAAGCTACAGACAGAGCTTATCGAATTGGTCAAAAATCTGTAGTGAATGTTTATAAATTCATTACACATAAATCAATTGAAGAAAAAATCGACTTATTATTAGAGGAAAAACGAGATTTATCCGATAAAATCTTGACATCCACCGGAGAATCTTGGATTTCTAATTTGAATAATGAAAAACTAAAAGAATTGTTATTATTAAGTGAATAAAAATTAGACGTGATAAAAATAGATAACCGAAAAAAAGAATTCATGGATAATAGAAGAATCAAGCGAAAAACACCTATAACATCTCAAAGAAAGACTGAATATGAAAGACAACGTACTCGTGAAGAAGTAGAACAAATTAAAAGAGATCTTATAAACTTTGCTAAAACATCATGGGGAAAACAATGGATTCAGTCAAATTTAAAAATAGGGCGTCCCTTCAGGATGCAAAGAGGGATTGAGTATGTAAAAGATAAAAGACGAATAGATAATCTTTCAATTATCCCCGGTCAGATTTTTGCAACAGTGCAAGGTACTGCTCCAACACCCTATCGTGTAAAAATAAAGTTTGAGACCCTCCTTGAAAAAGATTGGAAAATTATTTTAGAAAAACTTACAAATAGAACCATAAATCTTATAGAATTATTAGAAGGATCCTTACCAGAAGAAATAATTACTATTTTTAATGAGAGTAAATGCTCATTATTTCCAGATGCATCAAAAGGTTTAAATGCCACTTGTTCTTGTCCTGATAAGGCAATTCCGTGTAAACATATTGCAGCTGTAATTTTATATCTTGCACGCGTTATAGATTTTAATCCATTTTTATTACTAGA
>JAUWHL010000055.1 GCA_030605895.1 Promethearchaeota archaeon
ATCTTATTGGAATAAGTGATCATTTCCCATATGAGTATCTTGAGAACAGTCCTGTTTCAATAGAAGAAGTCCCTTATCATGAATATGCGATGAGGTTAAATGAAGTTGATTCTTACTTCTCGTCTATTGAAAAACTAAAGATAAAATACAATAATGAAATTCAGATAAGGACAGCATTTGAAATTGATTATTTTAGAAGTCATGGAGTAAATTTAGAAAAAGAATTTTATAGTAGAGTGGAAAAATTAGATTATATTTTAGGATCAGTGCATATAATACACGGAAAATCAAAATTATTTGCTTTTGATGATAGGAGGTTCTTAAGCATGTATAAGGAATACGAGAGTATCGATAATATCTATTTAGAATATTATCATAAGCTACAACATATGATAAATTCAGAGAAATTTAATTTTGATATTTTAAGTCATTTTGATTTACCAAAAAAATATAATAAAAGAGCTAATAATAAAGAATTAGTTATGAATGAAGCAATTAAGACACTTGAGCTAGCAAAGAAGGCAAATTTAACGATTGAGATTAATACTGGCGGGTTAAGAAAAGAAATAAACGAACAATATCCAAGCGAGGAAATAATAAAAGAGATGTTTAATCTTGATATTTCTGTTTTATTAGCTTCAGATGCTCATCATCCTAATGATTTGGCATATGAATTTAATAAAATGTTAAAGCTGTTGAAGAAAATTGGTTATAATCAATTAGCTCATTTTAATAAAAGAAATAGAACATACATAGAAATAGAGTAAACTTTAATTTTATGATTAAGAATGGCTGGAAAAAAATCTATAAAGAATGATAAATGTGAGAAAGAAAAGTGCCCTATTTTCTAGAACCCGAATTTTTTAAATTTTTCTACTCTGGATCCAACTTTCCGTAGCTAGAGAATTTAAGAGACGGATATGTTTTGGATCTTTTGTATGAACTACTAAATTATTATCTTCAGTATTACCTATAACTGCTAATAATACTTCTTCTCCATCCCTGGTTAACACAAATCTATCTCTTCTTACATAATTTCTAAGGGAAATATTATCTAAACTTTCAAACTCATCTAACAGTTCAGAATGTTCCTCGACTCCAGGATTAATTGAACAAGCAATGTTCATACTAACAGATGATCTAAGTTCATATAAGTAAAGCTCTTGTAAATCTTCAATAGAAGGGACAACAATTGTAACATTAGAGATAGCATTTTCTAATATATCCCTCATTTTCTTGAGAATTTCAGATTTAGGTACTTGCATTTTTGTAAAATCAATTATTTTTACATCCGTAGAACTAGTTTCAACTTTTCTCAGTTTCTCATTTTCTAATTCTAGGCTTTCTAAATCTTCATCTGCTTTAGTTAATTCTTCATTTAATATTTCAAGTTCTTTCTGAAGTTGACTAATCGCTTCATCTTTTTCTTTAATAATACTTGGATCTATAGCGGCAGAATTTAATTTTTGAATTTCTTGTTCTTTTAATTTAATAGTTTTTTCTAAGGTTTTTGTTCCATCATCTTTAGTTCTTAATGTTTTCTCAAGAGTCTCGATTTGTTCATCTTTTACTTTTAGAGCATCTTCGAGAGCTTTAATTTGTTCATCTTTTAATTTAATTAAGCTGTCCTTCGCCTCTAAACGTTTATTTATTGAATAATTATCCATTAACAAGATCACAATAGTTTTTATTTATAATTTTTACTATAATGATTACAATTTATAAGTTTATTATATCTACTTCTTTTTTACCAGTTTTTATAATCAATAAGTCTATAGTGTTGTAAGTTTAACTAATTTTCTTACCTATATTCTTAATATTATTACTCAATTATTAGAATATCTTTTTATTCTCAAATATCTTAGTATACATTCATGGAGAAGCAAGAAAAAATATTAGAAGAATTAAAATCTGATGTGTTAGAACTAGTAGAAAAAGAGCTTGAATCGGCATCAGCCATTATTGGTATTAATATTGGGACACCAGAAGGCACAAAAATCGCAAGTATTTTCAAAGAAGATATTAAGATGACAACAGGAGAAGTTACAGCAGCAAATAGCAGCCTTGTATTTCTTTCATCTAAAATGTTAAGAGGTTCATTGAATCAAGAAGTTTCTTATAACCTCGTTTTTGGCAAGGAAAAAATTGTTCTTTCAATTTTAACGGAAAATATTACTATGATTACGTATTTAAATCGAGAATTAGCTGAACTTGAAGGATTAGATTCCTATATAAATAGATTACAAAAATTAAGTCTTCATGTATCTGCATTTATTGAAACCTCTGATATTCTTAAGGAAGAAATATTTAAGGGCTTAAAACGAGCAATACCGAATACTTTGGTCTTAGCAATAATTACAAAAGATGGATTGCCCATTAAGATTCAGTCTACAATGCCTGAACCAATTCTTTCAGCTATGGTAGCAGCATTATATAATTTATCGGGAATACTTTTAGAAAGTCATATGGAGTATTCCATAATAGGTGGAGAGAATGGATCAGTCATATTACATGATTTAGATGAGAATAGGGTTTTAGCTCTTGCTGTTCCTGAGTCAGATGGGAGGAAACTAGGGACCTACATCGCTAAGATTAAAGCTATCATTTTGAAGGTTGTATAGCATGCAGTAATTTTTCTGAATAATTGAATGATAAGAAATATTATAGAATGGGTTGAAAGGATGTCAAAGTCAAAGCTTTTGAAAATCATCTCAACCGGAGATGAAGGAGTTGGCAAGACAACACTTCTCTATCGGTATGTTGAGGGAAAATTTTTAACAAATACTAAAGCAACATTAGGAGTTGATTTTTTTTTGAAAAAATATCATACCAAGAATAAAGAACTCGAACTTCAATTGTGGGACTTTGGTGGCCAAAAAAATTTTCGTCATATATTAAAAAAATACGCTTCCGGAGCACACGGAGCTTTATTACTTTTTGATCTCACGAATAAGTCCAGTTTAGAGCAAATAGATGAGTGGGTTGATATTTGTAGAGAAAAAGATCCAAAATTACCAATTATATTTTTAGGAACTAAAATAGACTTAACTAACTCAATCATCGTTGAGGATAAAGAAGCGATATTCTTTAAGGAGAAATATGGTTTTTTAGATTATATAAAAGTATCCTCTAAAATGGATGAAAATGTTAAATTAGCATTTCAGTTATTAGTAAATGAAATTACGAAAGATCTTTAGATAAATAGAAGATCATTATTTAGAAAAAGATATGAATTATAGCTATTTATTCAATAATTTTATTAATTTCATTTACTATATTCTTTGCTCCATTATAAGACTCTAAGAGACTATTTCCTCCATACAAAATAGTGCATAAAGGCTCACCTTTTAAAACATTTTTAGTAGGTTCACATTTATCGTGAACAAATTCAAGACTATTTATTTTTGGTAAAATGCTTTTCTCAATATCTTTTGGAGCAAAAAATACGAGTTTTGTAGCAAATTTTTTAGGTTTAGCAGATTTAATCAAGTTTTTAAGATTTTCCCATTCATTAGGTATAAAGCTTTTTATATGAAGATCTAAAAGATTCAAATTCAATACCAATTCTGAGGCTCTAATTGAACCAGGGATTCTTGGATTACACTCCATAAAATATGGATAATTGTCTTTTAAAACAAAATCAAAACCATTAATTCCTTTTAGTCCTAATTCTCTGGTTAAAAGTATGGATATTTCAGATATGATTCTTTCCTCATCTTCCGATATCCCCACAGGGACAATATTTCCACAATACATAAATTTTTTTGGAGAATTTAGAAATTTCTCACCAATGATTTGACGATTAATAGAAATAACTTCACCCTCTTTACCATTCGAAATTATTGTACAACTAACAGGAATTCCTTCAATATATTCCTGAATCAGCCATTCTGATGGGATAAATATTTTCTTTTCTAAAATTTTTATTTGAGACGCTAGATCTATCTCATTTTCAATTTTAAAGACATTAATTCCACCAGCGCTTCTCATTTTTTTTAATATGAAAGGATATTCCATTTTTAAGTTTTGTAATTGAAATTCTTCAAAAGAATAGGATGTTGGAACTTTATATTCATTTGATTTTAAAAATCTAAGAACATACTTAATATCTCTTGATTTCTTAATTGTTTTTATATTATTATTGACATCTATGGTACCAAAATTTTTTATTTCATCAAAAATTAGTTCCCTTTCTTCATAGGCATCATCTAAACCACTCCCTATCAATAAATACTTCACATCACGATATTTACGATATAAGGATAAGGCAAACTGAGCTAAATATTTGCTATACTTATCTTTTAAAGAATTATAGTTGCTTTTTAATGCTTTAATTACAATAATAGAATCATCTACATAAGGATAGAGATCTAAATCACCAAAAAAATCTACAGCATATACACTGTACCCCGCTTTATTCAATGAATAAACTAAGGGACGAGTATTAAATCCAACTACAAGCACAGAATTTGATTCATCAGCCATTATATCATATATATATAAAAGAATTAAAATTTATAGTAATTTTTAATGGTTAAAAATGGTTTATATAATCCAATTTCTTCTGGTATAATAATATATTTTCGACGATTAAAAAAATCAATCAATTTGCCATAATGGGAAACTGATAATCGACCATGGACCAAGAATAGACAAGATGAGTCCTATTGAATTTATGAGAATCCCAAAAATCCCAAAAATGCTTCCAACTTTCTCAATGTCATTATAAGGTTCGAATCTTTCTGCTTTTGAACTATATACTTTAGAAAAAACGCCCATGATTAATCCCCCCACACGTAATAGTAAGATTACAATCATTACCACTAACCCTCCTATACTATTATAAGAAGGCCAATAGAAGAGCCTATAAGAATTATAACCAATAATCAATGATACTATTCCTATAATGATAGAGCCTAAAGCCAACTCAAGGGACAATTTTGAATATTTCCCTGGGCTTCCCTTTTGTAAGTGTGTTCGCGGTTTAACTGGGGTATAATGTATTTTAGGTACGGTTTCATTTTGAATTCTTTCAGTTTTGTAGTCAGTTGCTTTAGAAATGGCTAGAACTTCAGTTCCACAATTATGACAAAACTTTTGATTTGTTGCTATTAAATTTTCACCACAATTAGAACAAAACATATTTTTTTCCTATTTGAAATTTCTAATTTAAAATACACTATGGAGTAGTTAATAATATCGAACAGCTTGTCTTTTAAACTTTCTCTTTATATTCACGATATGTTTTGAAAATCAATTGATAAGTGATTTTATCAGCACATAAGTCATGAGTGATAAATATTATTATTCAGAGTATTTTCTTCAACTCTAATATTAAAGAGCTAGGATTATATTTGTTAAACTTGTAAACCTGTGCATTTGCGTATTTTTTAAAATTCTTTTTAATATGTCCCGCAGAGTAAGTATGTACCCCAAGAGCGTGGGTTGCATAAGATTTTTTTGGTTCTAATACAACCATATGGATATTTTGTTTCGATAATTTCTTTGTCAGTTCTTTTAATTCTCTTGTAATTAAACTATAATCTGTTTCAATTTGGGCTATTAAATCAGGGTATTTAACCGAAATATTTGCTCCGCAGTCACTACATATAAAAACAACAGGTATAATATTTCTATCCTTCAATTTCTCAACTTTTATTAACTCAGATACTTTTTTCAATGCAGCTGCCATTGGAGTGTATGATTTTCCTTCAATCTTTTTCAACTTTTTTACTGCCATATTAAAATTTACTGTAGGTTTCTGTAAGACAATTGCCTCTTTACCGCGAAAAATAATAAGAGCTATTTTATCTCTCTTTCTATACCCCTCTCGGTGTAGAGATAAAATTACATCTGTCATTTGTTTTATTACATAATACATAGATGCTGAACTATCTAAGACAAATAACAACGCTAATGGAGCACGATACTCATAAATTTTGTCCATTAAATCATATTTATTAAAATGTATTGGAAAATCAATTTCAGTTTTATTATATACTATATTTTTAAGATAATTTCTGATAGTAGCGTCTAAAGCAATGGATTTTGGCTGTTCACGAGTAGGGGTTCTATAAGACACATATCTTCCCTTTTGAGACGACGATATTTTGATTCTTCTTCCTATTCCTCTTCCACCATAATCTGATACCTTACGATCTTTTCTAATATTATCTAGGATGGATGTCATTTTCTTTTCCATCTTATAAATAAAGGGTAATGATTCATTTTTTGCTTCAAAAAATCGTATATCATCATCAAAAGGAATATTCTTTACTTTCCAACCTCCAGCAGGTTTAGGGTTTCTTTTTTTATTATCAGGATATTTAGGAGGTGGTAATTTCTGTTCTTGGGACTCTGGAATATCAAATTTATCAGGATCAACAGATTGACGCTTAAACTCCTTTTGAGAATCATCAT
>JAUWHL010000125.1 GCA_030605895.1 Promethearchaeota archaeon
AGATGTGAGTGCGAATAATCCCACATACACTATTACAAGAAATAGCATGCCTTTAATCATAGATAATCCGTGTACACCAGGAGAAGCTATTAACATTTCCATTGATGGTCTTGATGTGGGTGATCATGGATTTACAATCGAAATAGATGATGGATATGGTGGAACTGTTCAGGATAGTGTATGGGTAGCTGTTATATCCAGTTCTGATGTAAATTTACTTTATACAGAAATTGTTGAACAATCATTTTCAATGGAGGATTTTAATGTTACTTTTGTTGTCTATAATGAAAGCAGTCAAAGAATTGATTCAGTGACAATTCAGATGTGGTGGAATGGCACAGATGTATCTGATAATGTCGTTGATCTTGGGAATGGATTATATTTTGTTTCTTTAGAACCAATAACAGTAGCACCTGGAGATGATCCAATCTTATTAAACATGGTAATCTCGGCTTCTGGATATGAAGATAAACTTTTTGAAACGTATCTCGCGGTAGATCCTGAAACTTTGGAAAAGAAGGTTGAAAAAGATGGAGATGAATTTCCTTTCCTAATAATCATTATTGCAATCACCTCAATTGCGGGAGGAATAGGAGCAACAATCATTACATTGGGAATATTACGTAAAAGAAAGCTAACAAAGGAAATAATATAACTAGAAAAATAATTTTTTTTTTTTTTTTAACGATCTTCTATGAATTTTGGCAAACCTGATGAGATAATTTTTTTTTTTGAAATTGTATTTCTTTTCTACTTTCAATTTTTTTAAGTTTTAAGGAATAGATTTTGAAGAATAAAGGTATTCTTTAAAGAATATGTAGGTATCATACGAATATTATTTTCTTTTTTGTAGCTTTATTTGCCTTTTCTACATAAGAACGTTGTATTTAGAAAAGGTTGATTAAAAGTTCATACAACAAAACAAAAAATATGTTTATTAGGATTAAGTAGCGTTGGAAAATCATCATTAGTATCTTTACTTCAAGGTCGAGAAATATCGAAAGAAAGAAATCCGACAGTAGGATTAGATATTGAGAATTCTGTACTCAATGGGAAAAAGGTTAATATTTGGGATTTTGGAGGTCAAGAACGTTATCATTTTATGTGGCAAGATTTCTTAAGAGGTGCAGGCTTGACTGTTTTAGTATGTGATTCTACAGAAGATAATATTGAAAAAACTAAGGATGCATTTAAAAAGTTCTCACGATATATGACTACAAAAATTATTGCTATAGCGAATAAACAAGATCTTCCAGGTGCATTAAACGCAAAGAAAATTCAGAAAAAATTAGGTATACCCACCTATGGAATGTCTGCTATCAGATTGGACCTGCGAGAAAGAATGCGTGAAATTTTGGAATATGAAATTGAAAAAGATTAGATAAAATTATAAACTCTTAAAATATTTTTCCAATTAAGTGTGCTATTCTCACTGATTCTGGTAATTTGGAGTCTATACATATTTTTTTTAGAAGTGACTCGACTTCTTTAACACTAATACCCTTGTTATGAAAAAATATTTTTGATATACCGCCTGCTGTATTCACTTCTGTTTCATATAAATTTCCAGCCTCAACTATATATCTTAATTTATTTTTATATGTATGAGGGAATTTAATTTTTAGAGCGCTTTCTACAGAATCGAAATCTACTTTTCGTTCTGTTATAGCGATAATAGGTTTTCCTGTTTCATTGTAAATATCAGTTAAATTAACAAGATTAAACCCACCAAAAGTTATTGTATGGGTTAAAACATATTGTACATGTTTTTCATTGTCTCTAATTAGTTTTATTATTTTTTCAGTCGCATCATCGCCATCTATCTTTATATCATCTCTTACAACTCTTACCATTCTTGTTCCTTGACAGACTACCCCAATTAATTGAGTTGTTTTAACACTTGTTTTTAACTTAAAAGTTGCATCGTCAAATCCAATTGTTATAGGATTATCTTTCATTTTTCTATTTTTCAGGTAGAAATTTTTTAATATAATTTAAAAGATTGGTAAAAGCGATGGTTGCTTTTTCAATTTCTTCAGTTCTATTATAAAGATCCCCTGAAAGATTATCTGCTAAAAAATCAATAATTTCTTTTAGAGAGATTTTATTATCAAGCCACACGTACGCTAATACTGATTCAACAGTATCAGCAAGATCATGAGCATTAGCCCTAGTTTTTGCAAAACTTTTCATATTTGCATTTTTTAGGGCAGCACCTAAAATAGTTTTCCCTACTTTTTTTCCTGTTCTAATAGTATTATCATTTGGATTGTTTTTTGTTAGAAAAATAGATTTTGCTACTGAATAAGCAACATTTACGATTCCGTCTCCGATTTTTGCCAAACCTTTATCGGTTCCGATAATCTTTTGTGATTTATTTAGATTTAAATCAGTAATTAAATACTTATAATCCATTAAGATAAGTAGAATTAAGAATTCTTATAAAATTTTTCATAAAAGAAAGAATACTGTTTTAAGTAAGTTTTTTAAATACTTTTTGCACTTCGATGACTTTAGCTCTAAGTGATTCAATTCCTTTATGTAAAATATCTTTAATTTTGTATTCATTTGAATTTTCAAGTCGGATAAAAATTTTTGGTAATTCTACATTATTTACCTTATAAGCCGCGATACTAACACCCTCAATTTCTAATAAGTGTTTTACAAGAATATTACAGAATCCATGTGATTGTCCTTCAACTGTTATTTCATAATCATTTTCTCCCAGTGCTTTATTTATTCCTACATTGAGATACTTATAATCAGGAAATCTTGGTTCTTCTTCAATCTCAAATTCTTCCTCTTCCTCCTCTATTGCTTCTTCGGGTGATGTGGGTGATGGTTCAAGTTTCTCTTTCTCATCTATTTTTGGATATACAGTCTCAATTTCTTCATCCTCTAATAAATCATCAACTATTTCATCAATTTCATCTTCTTCCGTATCTTCTGGTTTGGTTGCTTTTTTTTTAGCCATAATTTTTACTCCCAATGATTAGGATTTGATAACCTTACTTTAAAATATACAAAATCAAATAAATTTTTTTTGGTTTTACAAAAAAAACTTATCTTTTACAAATAGCGATTTGCTAAATCTTTTAATCTTTCGGTTGCTAAATGTTGGAGATCTCTTGAACCATAAAGTGTAATCTTTATACTTTTTCCTTCAATAGAAACATTTAGGTTAAGATAATTTATTTTTTTCTGAATATCTTCAAGAAATCGAACTGCATTATCCAAAATACCACTATTATTATAGAAATGAATTACTTTTTTACCTGTTTTTCTCACTACTACACACTTTAAAAAAGATAATTAGAATCTCAAACTATTTGTTACATTTCCATAATCATTGGCTAGTTTTCTTGTTTCTTGGTTTCCACATCGATCACATCGTAATTTATTATAGCCAATTTTAATAAGTGGGTCTCCACAGATAACACAATCAGCATAAATAACTCCAAGATTTTTCCCGGTTGTACTTAATTTAAATTCATTATAATTTTGTTCTTGAACACGAGCACGTACAATATCTGTTATTTGAAAAGCATCCCGGATTTTTTCAACATATCTATCTGAAATCTGTGATACATGAATATTACCAAAACAACTTGAATTAAAATGAACTTTGCCATTAATTGTATAAAAACTAATTCCAACTGAGTATTGACGCAGAAAAAGAATATTACCAATAACAATATCTCCTACTTTTACAACCTTTCGATCTTTATCTTGATGTGTGCTTATTCCAATTTTCCTTTCTTGATCATTAACATTTATCATACCTGTCTTACTAGCAAATATTTTTCCATCTTTAATAAATGTAGATTGTTTATCTGGAAGAAATTCTTCTACTACGCCTAAATATTGACCAGTTATAACAATATCCTTATCTTTATAAGATTTCTTACTCAATAATATCAACAATACTTATTTAATTTCTCAAATTCTTTCTAACTTAAGTAAATAGTATTAAATAAGATAAATAAATTTGATGTATTAATTTTAAAGGAGTAAACATTTTTTCGGATGAAATTTAGCAAAAAAGAACTAATCTCTATTATACAAAACACCGAATCATTCAATAATCCTAAAGTTCAATTAGAACAATATTGTATCGATGCAGAATGTGCTGTAGATGTAATTTACTATGCAGGTTTTGAATTTAATGATATCAATAAAGCATTAATTGTTGATTTAGGTGCTGGAACAGGAAGGTTATCTATCGCAAGTGCCTTTTTCAATGCTAGTCATGTTCTTAGTGTAGACATTGATATTAATGCTTTACAAATTTTAAAGAAAAATGTGCTTTCTCTTGATTTAGGCCATATTATATCTCCTATATGTGCTGATATTGAGTTTTTTCATATTTCAAAAAGAACTTTCTCTCAGAATGTGAAAGTAACTACAATTATGAATCCCCCATTTGGAGTGCAAACTAAATTTGCGGATAGAATTTTCATAAAAAAAGCATTTTATTTTTCAGATATTGTCTATTCCATTCATTTAGCAAATAAGAAAGTCTACAATTTCATTTCAACCTATATTAACAAGCTTGGTTGGAAAATAGATAATGTTCTTCCTTTTAGCATAAGACTAGAGAGAGCATTTCCATTTCATACTCAAAAAACTAAGAAGATTGATGTTCATATATACAGATTTATTAAAAAACAATAAAAAGAATTAATTAATTAGAATTAGATAAAATTTCTCCACGAATCTAAATTTTTAGGATATTTTGCATTTTCTCCTAGCATTTCTTCGATTCTTAGTAATTGATTGAACTTGCAGGTTCGATCTGATCTACATGTAGCACCGGTCTTCATTTGGCCTGTGCAAAGTCCGACAGCTAAATCTGCGATAAAAGGATCTTCTGTTTCCCCCGAACGATGCGAAACCATTACATTAAATCCATTATCAAAAGACATTTTCGCTGCTTTTATAGCTTCAGTTAATGATCCTATTTGATTCACTTTAAGTAGTAATGCGTTGCCTGCCTTTTCTTTAATCGCTTTTTCTAGTATTTTAATGTTAGTCACTGTTAAATCATCATCAACAATTTGTATACTTTTATCGACCTTAGCTGTTAAATTTGAGAAATTTCTAAAGTCTTTTTCATCAAAAGGATCCTCAATAGATTTGAAAGGGTATTCATGGATTAAATCCATATAATACTCCAATAATTGCTCTTCTGAAAGATTTTTGCCGTCAATCTCATAAGTTCCCTCTTCATAGAATTCGCTTGCAGCCGCATCCATACCTAAAACAAAATCTGTCCCTAAAAGAAATCCTGCGGTCTCAATTGCCTCCATTATTATCTCTACAGCATCAGATGTTAAAGATAAGTTAGGAGCAAATCCTCCTTCGTCGCCTACATTAATAGCAGAAGGCCCATATTTCTTTCCTAATAATTTCTTTAGATTTTGATACACTTCAGACGCATTTTGTATAGCTTGGGAAAAAGAATTAGCACCAACAGGTAAAATCATAAATTCTTGTATTGATAAATTGTTACCTGCATGTTCTCCTCCATTTATGATATTGCAGCAAGGTAGAGGGAGCAAATAATCCTCTCTCGTCTTCTTATATGCTAAATTATAGAGATGTTCAAACAAGGGGACTTCAGATATTTGAGAAGCTAATTTTGCTATAGCTAATGAAACAGATAGAATAGCATTAGCACCTAAATTTTTCTTATTTTCTGTACCATCTATTGAGATCATTTCTTCATCAATCTTAGTCTGTTCTCTAACGTCAAATCCTATTAATTTTTTCCCTAGTATTTCATTTACATTGGACACAGCTTTTAATACATGTTTTCCCATGAATGCTTTTCCACCATCTCGTAGTTCAAGTGCCTCTAAAACCCCTGTTGATGCTCCTGAGGGAACAGCAGCTCTGGAATAATGTTTTCCTGCGTATACATCCGATTCAACTGTGGGATTTCCTCGTGAATCCAAAATCCACCTAGATTTAATTTTAGTAATTTTAAAATCAGTCATACAAATCTCATTGTTTTTTTTATGGATATGAATATTAATAAAGAATTAAGCAAATTTAATTCTTAATATATTTTATTCTAAAAAATTTAAATCATACTTAAATAACATGATCGTTGAGAATCGACCATGGGTTGAGAAATATCGACCTAGAGTGCTAGATGATGTAGTAAATCAGCAGGGAATTATCAAACGCTTAAAACAATTTATAAAAGATAAATCTATGCCTCATCTTATTTTTGCAGGTCCCGCAGGAACCGGAAAAACAACTTCTGCGTTAGCAATGGTAAGAGAATTATATGGAAGAAAGATGGCCGTAAATAGGACTTATTTAGAATTAAATGCTAGTGATGCTCGTGGAATTGATGTGATCAGAACTTATATCAAAGATTTTGCAAAAGCACGGCCCCCTGTAGATATCCCCTATAAAGTGCTAATCCTTGATGAAGCTGATAACATGACGGCTCCTGCCCAGCAAGCTTTAAGGAGAACTATGGAGAAATATACTAAGAACTGTCGAATGGTTTTAATATGCAATTATTCAAATAAAATAATCCCTCCAATTCAATCAAGGTGTGTAGTATTCAGATTTGCTTATCTAAATGATATAGATATTAAAAGTAGAGTAAAATATGTAGCAAAACAAGAAAAAATTACTTTAGCTCCTGGAGGGTTGAATGCAATAATAGAAGTTTCTCGAGGTGATTGTAGAAGAGCAATAAATTATTTACAATCATGTGGTACAATTTCTAAAAAAATAGATGAAGAGATTGTTTTTCGTGTTGCTGGAGAAGTACCTCCTGATAAAATAAAGATAATTTTAAATACTGCAATAGAAGGGCAGTTACTATTATCTATCAAACTTTTAAATGATTTAATAAAGGAATATGGGCTTTCAGGTCAAAATATTATAAAAAATCTACATAGAGAGATTTATGAACTGAAAGTTAAAGAAACTCTAAAAATCGAACTCTCAAAATTACTAGCTGAATTTGAATTTCGCCTAAGTCAAGGTGGAACAGAAGAGATTCAACTTCAAGCTCTATTGGCTAAAATCGTCATGCTGCAAAGCTCTGAATAAATAGTTTTTAAGCCCGAATTTAATCTCTTTTTTTAAGAAAAAATTATTCATTCTTGCCTTAGACTTTAAATCTTCAATAAATTTAATATTATTATATTTGATATCCCATAAAATTAACCCTTTAGGATCTGCTGGTTGATAAGAAAAAACTTTCGAGATATCAAATAATTTCAGAAAATCCTCGTAAAGAATTTTACCCTTTCCTAGATCTAAAACTTTTTTTATTATTTGTCTGATCTGTTGTCTTAGAAACGATTTACTTTTAAATTGAAATATTAAATAGTCATCTTGAATTGATAATATTACAGAAACCATATCTCTTATAGTATTTTTTACATTTGCTTCTGTTTTTGAAAAATTAAGAAAATTATGGCGACCTTCTAAATGTTTGCATGCTTTTTCCATAATATTTATATTTATACCTGAATTTTTTTGAAGAAAAGAAAATGGTATAGGCACAATGTATATGTAATGTCTTAAAACAGCATCATATCTGGCGGAGAATTCTAATGGTACATTTGCATATGCCCAGATGCCAATTTCATTTGGTAAAGCACTATTAATTTCCATTAATATTGGTTCTTTTTCTATAATACATGTGAAACAAGCTCCTCGAGCGGATACAAATCGATCAGTTCTACTGGCAAATTCAAATTCTGAATTATTAACCTTATGAATATACCCTCTACTCTTTAATACACTTAAGATTGATTTCTCAATTGTCAAGAAATTGAGTTGTCTTTGAGATCCATAATACTTTTTTTTCCCAATGTAGTAAATTTTAAAGAGAAACTTAGAATTAGTCATAGAGATCATATCTTTAATTTTTTAATAATATGTCCAAATCTCACAAACTCTTTTCATATATTTTTGAATTTTACAAATTGTTAAAATTTTAATGTTAAAATTTTAATCTTAAGGATTTTTTTTATATTCAATTTTTAATTATGGTTATTAAATTAGTTCGTCATAAAAATTTGAATGTAAAACTATGGTAAAGATCTCTTCTTCACTAAAGAACTTCCGTGATCGTGTCAGGACATCAATATCAGTAAAAACTAGTAATATTCTATTTTTTATAGCATTATTTTTATTAATAACTCTATCCATTCTTATTAGATTAAGCCCACTTATTAGAGGGGTAACACTAATTAAAGCATTTGATCCTTGGATCCAATGGTACAATGCTGAATATTTAAACGATCATACACTTTATGAATATTTTAATTGGACAGATTTTAAAAGCTGGTACCCTGAAGGATATTATAGAGGAAGTCTACGACCCGGTCTAACTTTGACAGTAGTCTCAATATATAAAATTTTTCATTTTTTTGGATTGCCAATATCATTATATGATATCTGTTTTTACTTTCCGGCATTTATGGGGGGGATAACAGTACTTGTTATGTATTTTTTAGGAAAAGAAGTACTCAATCGTGCTACAGGATTAGTTGCAGCATTCTTTTTAGCTTTCAGTCCAGGATACTTACAACGTACTACCGCCGGATTTTTCGATAATGAAACAATTGGTGTATTTGCTACATTAATGACATTTCTATTCTTTTTAAAGGCAATAAGTGGAGGAAAATTTACACATTCAATAATCGGAGGTATATTTTTAGGTTATTTGTCATTAAGTTGGGGAGGATATCAATTTGTTTTTTTAATATTCCCTATTCTTTGTGCAATCTTGATTTTAACGAATAAATATAATGAAAATGTATTAATATCTTATGCTGGGGTCCAAGGCACAGGGTTACTAATATTTTCGTTATATATAAGATTTAATCATAAAAGTTTATTTTCAGATCTAGATGTTGGAGGTATTTTTCTTGTTACGATTATTATAATTATATTTCATATCATTTATACAAAAAAGAGCGAACACCCAAAATTATATGATAACTTAATAAATATAATAAAGTGGGGTTTCATTCCCGCAGTTTTAGTATTTGCAGTGATAATTTGGGTTGCTCCTCAAATTATACCTTTTGGTTTTGGTTCGCGGTTTTTGACAATTCTTAATCCTCTTTATCGTGAAAATATCGCACTAGTTGCTTCAGTAGCAGAACAAATGCCAAGTGCATGGAGTGTTTTCTATTATAACACGTTAATTCCTTTAATTCTTGTACCTTTAGGAGTATATTTCTGTTTCAAAAGATTAAATGCTGCTGATATTTTTGTAATTGCCTTTATTATCTTAATGTACTATTTTACTGGAAGTATGATTCGTATTATTCTAATTTTTGCTCCAGCAGCAGCATTAGCGGGAGCATATGGTTTGGTTAAGATATTAAAAATATTCGGTAGTTTCTTAGGAGAAAGAAAAGTTGGAATTAGTAGAAGACGGAAAAGGCAGTTGAAGGAAACATTAGGAAATTCAGAGGTATTTGCTGTTTATATTATTATTGGTTTTTTATGTATTGCTCAAGTTGTTCATACAACTGGTATTGCTATTGATCAGATGTCGTATGTACAAATGGTACCTGGTGGTGCTCTTACTGATTGGGAGGGATCTTTAACTTGGATGAAAAACAATTTAAAAGGAACAGATGTGGTGGTCTCCTGGTGGGATTACGGTTATTGGCTTACTCCAGTAGGGAATGTAACAACTGTGAATGATAATGCTACGAGAAACTCAACTAGGATAGGTCTAACAGGTATGGCATTGATGCAGACTAATGAGATTTACAGTGCTAAAGCATTTAGAAGGCTTCATGCAGATTACGTTTTAGTATATTTTGGATTTCTTATCCCACAATTAGGTGGCGACGAGGGAAAATGGACATGGATGGTTCAGATTTGTAATGATAATTATGCAAAATATAAACAAATGGGATGGGAAGAAGATAATTGGGCAGAAAACTCTGTTTTCGATGAAAGCCAATATCGAAATGCGACAACTGGATTTGTAGAAGATCAATGGTTTGAAAGTCAACTCGTTAAATTAATGTTTGCTGGTGAACCTACCTCAACTGCAGATGCTCAAAATGAACTCCAAGATAGTTATACTAGATCAATAGAAGGCAGATTGGATGATGATGGAGATACATGGAAATCTCATATACCTGCGAATGGGGAATATGAATCTGAGATATTTATTCCAGAATATATTTCGAAATATCACTTAATAAAATTATATAGGATTGATTATACTGTATTGGATTCCAGTTTTGTTATTCAAAATCCAGAAGTTTTTGATAGTGGGTATGCTACTTTTAAATTGAAAAATACAGGTAAAAAAGATTTGCTCATTAACGGTGTAGAAATTAATGGAGAAGAATATCCATTTATTATGGGCAATAAGAC
>JAUWHL010000225.1 GCA_030605895.1 Promethearchaeota archaeon
GATGTATTTTTGAATTTAACAGGAAGGAGGTTGAGAGATTAAATTGACCATTTTAGAAAATAAAGCTATTCAAATATCCATCAAAAATCTTAAAGATAAGCTACGACATTGGCAATATATGTTTTTTTCACTTTTATTACCAATTATGTTTACCATTATGTTTTACTTCATGTTTAGTGGCGAAGAAGATCCAACTGGTCGAACTGGTTTTGATTACGGTTTTCCTGGAATGATTATGTATGCGATAGGTATGGGAACTATGAATGCTGCTATAATGTTTGCTCAGGATAAAAGCTCAGGGATGTTAAATCGCTTGGATACAATGCCAACAGGAAGGAAGAACATGTTCTTAGGAGCATTAATCTCTGAATCATTTTTCTTGATGTTCCAAATTGTAATTATGTTTATTATAGGCTATGCTATACTCGGTTTATATTATGAAGGTCCATTAGAATTGTTCTTCGGATTTTTAATAGCTGTTTTATTTGGCATCTCGGCAGTCGGTTTGGGAATTATTATTGCAAGCATATCAAAAAATGTAGAAGTAGCTAATGCTTTTTCGTTATTAGTCTTCATGGTACTAATTTTTCTCTCAGGAAGTATGATGCCGTTTGAAAGTCCTATAGTATATTTCACTCCACCATATTGGGCTAAACAAATATTTCTTCAAATAACTGTATTAGGGCATGGATTGAATGATAATTTATATAATACATCAATGATAGGTGTAGGTGCTGAAACAATTCCAATTACTCTATTTGGTGGATTATTAATTGTTGTAGCATATACAATTGTCTTCATAATTCTAGGTATTATAATTTTTCAGAAAAAGACTAAATTTTAGTTTTTTTTTTTTTAAAGGAGATATAAATAGAATTTTTACATCTCAATCTGTCTTATCATATACCAATTAACAATATTTGTCTTGGGTATAATAATTTCCTCAAGTATATAAAAATCAAAATGCTCGTAGAAAGATACATTTCTCTTTAAATTAGTTTCTAACCAAATGGGTAAATTTTCCTTATCTATCCTACTTAACATTGGTTTTAAAAGCATACCTGCAAAGCCTTTTCCTTGATACATTGGATCTACTGCTATTGGTCCTAAGTACCAATATGGAACTTTCATATAGATATTTCGTATAGAATCGTTAACAGCTTGAAAAAAGGTTATTCGTTTTATAGCTTCGATTCCAAACTTAAATGGTAATTTGACTGCGCCATTTTTTATATATTTCCAATAAGAGAGATTTAAATTTTGGGGGGAGCGCCATACTGCAATTCCTTCTAAATCTTCGGAGGTACCATATACTTCACCATATTTGATTCCAATCTTAAGCGCGAATTCCCAGAAATGGTGAAGTTTAGCAAATCTTTGATTTGCATCAGGAATTTGCCAACGAATTACTGGATCGTTCTGGAAAGCCCGGGATAATACTTTACTAGCAGGTATAATATGTTCTTTTGAGAGTCTGATTAATCCATTCATTTCTGGTATTGTTTTAGGAAATATTGAGCCTAGATAGATTATTGATTATTATTTTTTCTTATATTAAAGTTTTTAATTTTTTGTCGAATTGATTCTTAATATTTCAGAAAGTACAAAAATTCTCAAAGTTTCTCTATTAATAAAGTAAGAATATCAAATGCGTTAATATTGTCTAATTTTAAATTTAAAGTGAATAAAATCGAAGACATCTATCAAATTAAAATAGATGTTCCTTTCGCAGTTAAGTATGTTTGTCTTTATCTCTTTAAATTAAATGGGAAGAACATACTTATTGATTCTGGCTTGAATATGGGAAATTGGAAGAAAAAGTTATTTTCAGCCTTTGAAGAATTGAATATTTCCATTCAAGATATTGATTATTGTATCATTACTCATCTACACACTGACCATATAGGATTAGTTCGGCTTCTCAAACAAAAGAATCCTAACCTTAATATCTTAATGCATGATATAACTCATGAATTATTGAAATGGGAAACTAATGATGATAATTTAAAAGAATTAGAAAAAGAAGCGAGAAAAATGGCTAACCAATTAATAAAATATGGGATTAGTGAAGAACAAGGAGATAGAATTGTACAGTTTTTTACTTTTTGGCCAAAATTCTTACAATATCAAAAACCTGATATCATTGTACACGATGGAGATATTATATTTGATAATTTAGAAATCATTTGGACTCCAGGACATAGTTTTGGTCATATTTGTATTTACGATAAACAAAGAAAATATCTTTTCTCAGGAGATCATATTCTTAGCAGAATTACTCCCCACATAGGAAACTTCGTAGTACCTAATTATTTGGCAGAACAATATAAAGATTATGACTTTAACAATATATTAAAACACTACTTAGCATCATTAGATAAAATAGACAATTTAAATTCCAAGATAATTTTTCCTGCTCATCAAGAAATTATTTATAATCCCCATGAGCGAATTTTGCAGATTAAAGAACATCATAAAAAAAGATTAGCTGAGATTTCAAGTGTAATTAAAAATAATCCTATGACTGCTTATAAAGTATCTCAAATCCACTTTGGAGAAGATTTAGATGAAATGAATTCTTATATGGCGTTAAGCGAAGTTATTGGTCATCTGTTATATCTTCAAGCTCAAGATAAAGTAAAAACAATAGAAGAAAATGGAAAACTTTTATATTATAGCTAATTTCTTGAAAATAGTATGATAGAATGGATTAATTTCTTAATTTTAATTATCTCAACAATTTTAATGGCTTTTTTTTATATTAAAAGCGTAGGACCTGCCAAATTAGAAAAAAGAATAGATGAAAGTGCGTATAAAAGATGTGGAAAATATCGAATTATTGCGAGTTTTTTTGAATTAATAACAGTTGTAAATTTTATTCTTTACTTTTTTTTCCCTCTACCAATTCCTCTACCTCAATTCTTTATTTGGGATTATTGGATTTCTGTAATTCTTAGTTTTGTCATTCTTATTCCTTGTTTATGTATTATACTTAAAGGAGTTAAAGATGCAGGGAGAGAAGCTCTTTTTCCAGATAAGAAACATACTCTTTATGGAGGAATATATGAAAAAATTCGTCATCCACAAGCTTTAGGAGAAGTATTCATTTGGTGGGCAATTGCCTTACTGTTAAACGCCCCATTTCTATTTCTATATTCTATAATCTGGTTTCCAATATTTTATTGGTTTTGTAAAGCTGAAGAAAAAGATTTAATAATAAGATATGGAAAACCCTATATTGATTACATAAATCAAACAGGTATGTTCTTTCCTAAGAAAAATCGTTGAATAGAGTTAATATACTATGAAGAAAATTGATAATTCTTCCTGGGAACCTATAAAAGATCAAATAATGACTCGATGGGTTAGTGAAATTGATCCTAAAAATCCACTTCCAGAATATCCGAGACCACAGCTTAAACGTAAAGAATGGATAAATTTAAATGGACTATGGGACTATGCTATACGCCCCAAAGATGAAGAATTGGTAAAAAAGTTTGAAGGGAAAATACTTGTTCCCTTTCCTATAGAATCTGCGTTGTCTGGTGTGAAAAAAAAATTACAACCGAGCCAGAAATTATGGTATCATCGAACATTTACCATCCCTGAATGGTGGAAAGCAAAGAAAATTCTTCTACATTTTGGAGCTGTAGATTGGGAAACTACCATTTGGATTAATGAGAAATTAATTGGCACTCACAAAGGAGGATATACTCCATTCTATTTCGAAATATCAAATTATTTAAAAAACAGAGAAAAATATGATTTAGTCCTGTCGGTCTGGGATCCCACTGACAAGAGCCATCAAGAACATGGTAAACAATCTTTAAAGCCAAAAATAATACTTTATACTGCCGTTTCAGGCATTTGGCAGACAGTTTGGCTTGAACCAGTCTCAGATACCTATATTAAAAGTATGAAAATGGTTCCAAATATTGATAATGAAACTCTAAACCTTAAAGTGAATATAATTGGTCCACAACCGAATGGTATTATACATACGATTATTCTTGAGAAAGAAAGTCAAATCATAATTGATCAAGAGACAACTGAAACAGAGATTTTATTTAAAATTCAATCACCTAAACTATGGAGTCCAGATTCTCCATATCTTTATAATATCATAGTGGAGATCAAAAGAAACAATATAGTTTTGGATAAAGTAGAAAGTTATTTTGGAATGCGAAAAATCTCACTCAGTAAGAATGAAAATGGTATTAAACTGATAGAATTAAACAATGAGCCTCTTTTTCAATATGGCACTCTAGATCAGGGTTATTGGCCTGATGGATTATATACAGCACCAACTGATGGTGCACTTAGATATGATATTGAAATTACTAAAGAACTTGGTTTTAATCTGATCCGAAAACATGTTAAGGTAGAACCTGCTCGATGGTACTATCATTGTGATAAATTGGGTATCTTAGTTTGGCAAGATATGCCAAATGGAGAACACTGGAGTATAATGAAACATATTAAAATGAAACTTATAGGTGAAAAAAGATTTACAGGAAAGCGGAAAGACTATGTCAAGGAAGACTTTTATCATGAGCTGGAATCTATTATTACCTTCCTTTATAACTCGCCTTCCGTTATCACATGGATCCCCTTTAATGAAGGATGGGGGCAATTTGATACGAAAAAAGTAGTCAACAAAATTCAAAACTTAGATTCTTCACGCCTTATAAATAGTGCTAGCGGGTGGTTTGATAAAGGAGTTGGTGATATTAGAGACATTCATAATTATCCCTATCCTAAAATGCCAAACAACCTTAAAGGAAGAGCTGCTGTTGTAGGAGAATTTGGTGGATTGGGACTTGAGGTTGAAGGTCATATGTGGAAATTTAAAAGAAAATTCGTGTATAGAAGCTTCCGAGATCAAGAACAACTTTTAAATAGATACAAGAAATTAATCTCAAAGCTAAAGATATTAATTGAAAACGGATTGGGTGCTGCAATATACACACAAACTACTGATATTGAACATGAAATTAATGGTTTACTCACTTATGATCGTGAACTAATAAAGATGGATAAAAATAGGTTACGTGATTTAAATTTAAGTTTATTTAGAAAGTAAAATATAGATTTTTTAAAAATTCCCACGTGGGAAGCCTGGAGTTTATTAACAAAATCAGGAGGGATCTCTTTCGGTTAAGAATATAAAATGATTGAATATCATAATAATAATATATAAAAAAAATAGAAAATGGATTAAAATAATACAAAGAATTAACTCTGGTTTTTGAATTGAGTAGTATAAAATTAGAAGAAATAAAGAAGTTGCTTAGAGAATATCCCTTAAAAAAGGATCGTGAGATTATCTCTAAAATTATAGAGGGGGAAAAACTTTCCGAGATGGAGTTGACGCGAGCATTTCAATTATCGCTCCCTCTTTTCACTTTAATGGTATTGAATAAGAGATTTGAAAGGAATAAACAACTTGCTGAGAATGAGTGGTCTAGTACTAAGGTAAAGAAATTAGACAATATGGGTACTATTAAGAATTTAGAAATACTCCCTCTTATTGATTATCATGGTGAAGGTGATTTATCAACAGAGGAGGGTGTTTCCTATTATATTAAAGCGGATAATACTGGTATTTTATTTGATACAGGCTTAAATGATAAGGAAAAACATCCTTCTCCACTTATGAAAAATATGAAGTCATTAGGGATCACATTAGAAGATTTCAACTATGTAGTCATATCCCATTTGCATGGAGACCATGTAGGAGGCTCTAAATGGGTTAGTAAAAAAACTTTCTCCCTCTCAGGAACACAAGCCAACTTAAGTCATGTGAAAGCATTTACACCAGTATCAATGAATCACCCTACAGCCAAAATTCATCATGTGAAAGAACCAACTGTTATTGCAAATGGTATTGCTTCTATAGGATCTATACGAAACCCTCTGTTCTTTTTTGAAGAAGTATTCGAACAATCTTTAGCAATAAATATAGAAGGAAAAGGTATTTTAATCATAGTTGGTTGTGGGCATCAAGGGATCCAAAAGATAATCGACCGTGTCGAAGCTTTGTTTGATACTCCTATTTATGGTATTATAGGTGGATTACACTTACCTATCCCAGAATTCCCGGGTGATGATATAACCTGGTCAGGATTGCCTATATTTAAATTTATCGTTACAAGAAGGCCCCCTTGGGAACCATGGCATAAAAGTGACCGAGATTACACTTTAGATTACCTGAAAGCTAGAAATCCTAAGCTAGTTGCACTTTCACCTCATGATAGTAGCATGGAAAGTATTAATGCTTTTAAAGATACATTTAAAGAGGCCTATATTGATTTAAAGGTTGGAAAATCTATTAAAATCTCATAAAAAAAAAGAAAATTGAAAATTATGAATTAATTACTTTAAGCTTTAATTACTTCCATCAATTTAGGGAATATTCGGGGATAATGAACTGCCATGCAATGTACACCAGCTAACAAACCCTTTTTCTTTAGTTCGGAAATAAAGGGCTTGAAAAACTCATAATTTGCTTGGTCATATATTCTTTTTTGTTCTGCTTTATCGTGTTTGAACTCAGTTTTAATATTCTTCCATTTAGCTAATATATCCTTTGGAACATCTACTCCAGGTACAAACGTATCAAATCCTTTCGCCATACCATAGCTCTTCATAGGAAATATACCTAAGAGTATTGGGATATTATACTTTTTAATTTCAGTTAAAAACTCAATAGTTCTATCTAAATCATATACAACTTGAGTTTGTATAAATTCACAGCCTGCTTCGGCTTTCCTTCCGATTTTTAAAATTTCAGCCCCCATGGGATCTGAGTTTGGATTCGCAGCAGCCCCTACGTGAATAGTTGGAGGATGTTCAATTTCATGTCCATTTATTGTTCCCTTATCAACCATTTCTCTTACTAATCTAACTAAAGTTGCTGAATCAAGATCAAATACAGGTTTCGATTCAGGCATATCTCCAAGCGCTGTATGATCCCCAGTAAGAGATAATACATTTCTCAAACCCAATGCTTGACCTCCCATAATCATTCCAGCTATACCCAATTTATTTACGTCTCTTACTGTAAGTTGCCAAATCACTTCCAATCCAGCTTCTTTTTGAATAATATGAGAAGCCGCCATACTATTAATTGTCACTATTCCTAAAGGACTGTCAGTAACATTCGCCGCAACGACGTATGGGGCCATTTCTTTAGCTTCTTGGATTGTATGGGAAAGATCACAAGTTTTTTCAGGCTCAAGCTCACCTGTTAGTATAAATTCCCCTTTTGCTAACATTTCACCTAATTTGGAATAAACTTTTTTTTCTGCCATTTTAGCTCTACCTCCATACTACTTCTCGTTGGTGACCAGTTTCACTCCAATCAACTGGATCTCTTAATTTGGAGAATAAATCTAATCTCCCAATTTCTTTCAATCGATTATAAATTAATACCCAACCGCAATCTTTCTCGTAATTACCAACCTCACATTTTCCATTAACCATTCCCCCACATGGACCATTCATGAGCGCTTTAGCACACGTAGTAATTGGACAAATACCGCCAGTTTCATTTAATAAACAATCACCACAGCCTCGACATCGCATATAAAATCTGACGATTCGCTCCGTCATACCCATAAATTCGGTATTATTTGTAACAAACACTTTCTTTTCTGGATATTTCTTAGAAAGC
>JAUWHL010000112.1 GCA_030605895.1 Promethearchaeota archaeon
CTTCTTCATAATCGGTTAAAAGTATTTCGCCACTCATAGATTCTGCTTTTTTTGTTTCCCATTTTTCTTTAAGATCAGTAATAGTTTCTTTAAAAACTCCAGAATTTAATAGAGTAATAACTTTATTTTCTATTTCTAATATCTCATCTAAAATAAGGGATATTTTTTCTTTCTTATTCTGAGTGATATAATATATTTCAAACTCGTTTTTGAGAGTAGCTTTTTCTAAATCTTCAGGTGCAGGATTGGTCCAACATATTCTACCATTCTCATTCAAGGCTCTAAATATAATAAATAATCTTACTTTTTTGAAAACACAGGTTTCCTCAAGGCGGATATAAATTTTAAATGATTTTTTTTCTTTTTGATTAAGAATTTCATTAATTTCTTCTAGTTTTAAAGGCTGAATAAAGGTTATATCATACTCAGTCTCAAAACTTTCAAAACTGTTTTTTATGTCTTCCACAAAATTTCCATCAATATCACTTAAATCTCCTTTTTTTACCCTCTTTATGACATTTCTTAACACATCAAGGCTCTCAAATAACATTTCAATGAAATCATTTTTCTTAACTTTAGAAACATTCTTCTCCTTAGCATTTTCTAAAAAAGATTCAAAATGATGGCAGAACTTAGACACGTTGTCAAAACCCGCCATTGCGGTTAATCCTTTCAATGTATGAAATGTGAAGAAAAGTGCTTTAATTGGTTTCGGATTTTCAGGATTTTCTTCTAGAGTTAGAATTTCATCCTCTGTCTTTTGAATTAAGTCCTCAGCTTCACTAATGAAAAGTTTCATATCGTCTTTAGATGACACACATAATCACCTTATATCCTCATTATTAATTATTTTTTCTCTGCTGGTTTATTTTTAAGTATACGGTCTATAACCTCTATTATTTGCTCGGTCTTGAAGGGCTTCTGAATGAAGTCTTTTGCCCCTTTCTTCGCTGCCTCAAGAACTAATGCTTCTTGACCTAGCGCAGATACAACCACAATCATAGCTTTAGAATTTATTTTCAGAATCTCCTCTGTTGCTTCAATGCCACCCTTTTCTGGCATTACTAAATCCATAGTTACTAAATCAGGATTTAATTTTTTATACAAGGAGATTGCTTCCACACCATTTGAAGCTTCACCGATAACTTCAATTTGTTCAATCTTATTTATGATGTTCTTAAGCATGTTGCGAGTAAATTGGGCATCGTCAACAATCATAACCTTTTTCTTTTCATTCTTTGTCATTTTATCAACTCCTATTTTTATTTGATTTTATGCTATTGATGATAAATCTTGTTGGATCCTGAATTTATCAACGTCACTAAAAATCTTGCTTAAATCAAGCATTACTCTTGGTCGTTCTTCAAATTTAATAATTCCTTTAATAAATTCGAAAGCAACACTTGTTTGAAAGATTGGACTCAATTCCACTATCTCAGTAGGATCTATATGATCGATACTAAGTATAGAATCGGTATAGAACCCGATTAAATCATTATCTACTTTTAGAATTATTATGAATTTCTTCGAAGTATTCGAATCTTGCTCAAATGAGGAGTATTTTGAATGGTATAAGATATATTGTTCCAAATTCAATTTTTTCTTCAAGTTTATTACATGAATAATTTCTCCTCTGTAATTATAGATGCCATCTATGTAGTCCAAGCTTTTAGGTAATTTTCTTATTAGACCTGCTTGAATTATTTCTTTTACATCAAAGAGATCTATAACGAACTCCTCGAATCCTATTTTAAACGATAGGATGGAAATTTGATCTTTTCCTTCATATTCTAGTCCTTGCTTTTGACTCATTTTTGATTTACCTACTTTTTTTAAATTATAAAATATTTGTTAATTTTATTTTCAAATTCATTAAATGGAGTAACATCTCCATTAAATTCTTTTATATAATTGCGGAAATCGAATAAAAATTCGTCCGCGATAAGATACATATACCTTTGAAGTAATGAATTCATGTTCTCAACCAAAAAGGCAAAAATTACATTGCTTTTTGATATAACATAAAATTGTTGGTTTCCGAAATTAATCTCTTTTAGTTTTGCTCCAGTTTCCTCTCCAATGATAGTATTTGAGAATGAGAGAAGTGCGGAAATGAATCCTCCTATGTGTACTTCGTGCTCTGCAATATTCGACCTATTTTTATTTATTTTTGAAACAAATGGACTTCCTGTGGAACCGATAATGAATATTGCAATAACTCCATCAGTTTTTGGAATCTCGATCTCTGATTCAAAGATTTTAGTTATTTTTGATACTGGAGCATTTGAAAGAATTAGTTTATTAATTTTCTTCGACAAAAAGTATAATTTTGGAAAATTTACAGGAACACTTGGTTCTTTTTCTTCCATATATATTATTACAGAAATACTTTTTTCTCCATTTTTAAAATACTGAATGTAAATCGTAAATTCATCTAATGGAATAATCGAATTTCCTTGCCTTTTAGTTATTATTTCACTTTTATATAACTCAAAAATATTTTGAATAAGTGATACTCCGATACCATTTTGGAAAACTATCTTGTGTTTTCCACCAGATTCAGGGTCTGAGATGCTAACTAGACCATAACCAAGCATGTGTAATCTTTCAATTGATTGATTTGAGTTTTGAGCTGTATCCATAGCGATCATATTAAATTCATATTTATTTTTTTGTAGATTTACTGTTTAAGAGCATTAATTTTAGATATCCTTTATAATAAAATAATTCTTGTTGTAAAAAATCTATTTTATTAGTTATTTTTTATACTTAACAT
>JAUWHL010000328.1 GCA_030605895.1 Promethearchaeota archaeon
TCAAATTTATGCCCAGAATGTGGGGGCAAGATTATTTTACTTCATGAGAAGGGAGAAACTGTATGTGGACAGTGTGGTTTAGTAATAAGCGAGCGAATTGTTGACATTTCTCATAGTGGTAAAAGAGCCTTTACCAAACAGGAAAAGGAATCTAGAGAGAGAACAGGATCTCCAATTTCAATCTTATTACCTGATATGGGCTTAAGTACGATTATAGATAAATCAAATATTAAAAGTCCCGATTTGAAAAGAGCTGCCAAATGGAATTCTCGTATGACCTGGGATAAACGTAATATGCTTATTGCCACAACCGAATTAAAGAGGATCGGGAGTAATATGAATTTACCAAATCATGTTAAAAAAGCGGCAATAAGATTATATATCGAAGCATTTAAAAAGAAATTACTCCGAGGCAGATCCATAAATGGGATGGTTGCAGCATGCTTATATTTTGCTTGTCGAGAAAGAAAAATCCCGCGAACTTTACAAGAGATTTTAGATCAGACCTCTATTAGTGCAAAAAATGTAAGAAGATGTTATAGAACACTGATTAGAGAATTAAATTTAAAAGTTCCTTCAACAGATCCCATCTCTCTTATTCCAAGATTTATAGCAGAATTGGAGTTAGATGCAGATGCGGAAAACATAACAATAAGGATATTGCAAAATTTTACTTCTAAATTCTCCACAAGCGGTAAAGATCCAAAAGGTTTATGTGCAGGAGCATTGTATCTAGTTTGTAAAAAGAAAGATAAAAAGATTTCACAGAAAGATATTGCAAATTTAGTTGGAGTAACTGAAGTAACTCTTCGCTCACGATATAAAGAACTTGTAAAAATGTTAAATATTATGGTTTAATCAAAATTTTTTTTTAATCTTCTTTTTTTAACATTAGTTTGATAAAATCTGGTAAAGTTAGTAAATAACTTTGAGCCTGAGGCAATTGATCTTTGATTTTAATGAAGAGTTGAGAATAATTTTCAGCGGTCTCCTTCTGTTTTAATATATCATTTCGTGTTTGTTCTCTTACCGGTTCAACGGGAATCCCTCTCATCACTACTCGTGCGGGAATAGTTAATCCTGGGGGTACTTGACTTTGGTTCAAGATTATTGCTCCTTCCCCAATAGAAGCTTCCTCATAAATTAATGACCCTTCTTTTATTTGAACATAATCTTCTAAAAAGCATCCTAGCAGTGTAGCTCCAGATTCTATTATACAATATCTCCCAATATTTATTGAACTCTTTTGTGATCGTGTAAACAAGATAACTCCATCAAAAATCGTTGTAAATTCGCCAATATTAATCGGGGAGTTTTCTGCTCGAATGATTGATCCAGGCCAAATTATTACATTATCATTAATGCGAATATCTCCAATTAGTGTAGCCATTGGTGAGACATAACTATTTGGGCTTATTTCCGGTTTTTTTCCATTATACTCTATTATAGGCATATCAATTTCACTTATTTTTTTATTATAAGCTGTTAAAATAAAAACTTTATAAATTCAAATTATATCTGAAAAAATATAAACTTTTATTAACCCTATTAGATATACGTTTTAATTGGATTCTTTGATTCAAATAAAAAGAATTCAACTTCAGGAAACTCTAAACTCAAGAGATTACACAATTTTTTCATCGCTAATAGAACGTTCTCATAATGAGATGCTTCTATTAAATTGAGTCCTATATCTCTAGCAAAAACAGCATCAAAATAATTAAATTTTCCTGAAATATAACAATCACAACCCATGTTCATAGCTTTCTTAATATAATTTGTTTTTGATATGTCTCCACCAATAATACATATTTTTTTAATTGATTTTTTAAGATCTCCTACATATGAAACACAAGGTAAATTTAAATTTGTTTTTATCCGGTTTATTAAACTTTCTAATATAAAAGATTTTTTCTCATTTAAGTAGTTTATAGGAGAACAAATTCTTCCAATAGGAATTTTTATACCATCTTTATTCTTTATTTCAAATGTAGTGTCTATTTTTAAATACAGAGCATTTGCTATTGTATCAGAAATGCCTTCTTCAGCTGATATAAATGTAGAGTTCAATACAAATATTGAAATTGGATACTTAGAGAGTAATGATAATTTATTTATAATGTTTTGATTGAATTTTTTTAGTGGTTTGTTAATTAAACTGTGATAAGATATTATTAAATTAACTTTCTGTTTTAAAGCATAATGTATCGCTTCTAAAGTTAAATCTATTGTTAACATTCCTTTCTTTATTAATTTATTGCTCCTATTCTTGTCATAATGTAATCCATATGTTTCAGAATTTATTTTAAATGCTTTGGGAGATAATTTGTTTGTTATAATCGCTGTTATTTCTTGAAGTAACATTTAAATCACTCTGTAAAATCACTATTATGAAAAATCTATTTGTTTTAATATGATAGAACTGAGTAAAGGTTTTTTAATTTGAAATTAAAATATACATATTAAATCAAAAGTATCTTAAAAGCAAAATAGGTTGTAAAGATATGAAAGAAAAAAATTGCATTTTTTGTAAAATTACGGATAGAGAGATTCCCTCAAGGATTATATTTGAAAATGACCTAAACATTGCTTTTTTAGACATTTCTCCTATTTCTAAGGGACATACAATCGTCATACCAAAAACTCATTATTCAAATTTAGAAGATATACCTGATTATGAGCTTGCTGAACTGCATAAGGTAGTAAAGCAATTGTCTATAAGAATTCATCAAAAACTAAAAATTGATGGATATAATATACTTCAAAACAATTTTGTCGCCGCTGGTCAGGTAATAAAACATTTCCACGTTCATATTATCCCAAGAACCTACGATGATGAAAAATTTCGGATAAAAATTCCAAGAACTCAAACTTCTGAAGAAGAACTCAATAATATCTTTAAAGTATTAAAATTTTAAATCCTCTTTTAAAATCTAATTTAATTCAAAAATTGTTTAGTTTATAAGAATATTTAGAAAATTAAAATTGAAATGAATCTAAAAGGTGTTTTTAAGAAATTTCATTCTAAAATAAGAGAATTCTTCAGAGATGAATATGGGGGTAATATTGTAGAATATGCCCTTTTAATAGGTTTTGCTTTATTCATATTTTTTATCATTATTAGTGTAATTACTTCAATGTTAGATTGGACAGTTGGATTATCAAATGATTTTTTTGATGTATTTAAATGATCTTTCGATATACTAAATCCAAATAATAACTATTACTAAATTTTAATAATCTTATTATCAACAAACATAAAATCATATTTTTCACCCCAATCATCAAGATTATTTATTACAAATTCAGTATCTAACTTTAAATGATCAACAAATATGTTAAATGGTATTTTATCTGCTCTTTTCAGATATTTCCTTATTCTATTATCAAGATCCGTTCTTTCTGGAGGTTTTATTTTTCTTTTCCTAGCTCTTAATTTCTCTAAGAGTGGATCATTTTTACTATCATTAAAGAAATATTCTACAATATTGCTGATTACTTGGGCTTTTGTAGCCCCAAAAACATCTACCAATTCATTAATTAACTTCATATAACTTTTGTTTAGAGTAACTGTTGTTCTTGCTGTATCAGTCATTTTCTGATTGAAAAAAATAATTCTACATTATTTATAGGAAAATTTTCATTTTTAAATCTTATGCTGATTGATGATAATAATACATAAATAAGCATCATTTATATATCAATTGACTTTATTAGATCATAAGAACAAAATTTTTCCCTTTAAACTTTAAAGAGTCGAAAAAATGTCGTTTTTAAAATCAAATTGAACATGGAGGAATTAAAAATGGGAAATACTCTATCAATTGAAAATTATCCTAACCAAAAAGAATACTTATCACCCATTCAATTTAATTTAATTAAAGCTCTAAAAAAAGTTGGTCCCTTAACTAGGAGAGATTTAGTAAAAGAATTAAAAACTCCAAGAACGACCATATATGACAATCTAGTTAAACTCCAAAAAAGAAAATTAATTGAAAAATTTTCTCGTAACAATGGAGGAAGAGGACGACCTCTTGTGTTTTGGAAATTTAAAGGTTAATTCAATCTTTTTTATTATTTTTTAGATTTTATT
>JAUWHL010000131.1 GCA_030605895.1 Promethearchaeota archaeon
TCTAGATTATGTAGGTATAGCTGCATCTGAATTAGGTAACATCTCAGATCGCCGTATTTTTCTATTGCTAGAAGGAAAATGGGATTTACCTCCGAATTTAATACAGAATCCCGGTCTTAATTCTGGATTCATGATAGCACAATATACATCAGCGGCTTTAGCTAGTGAAAATAAAACCTTATGTTTTCCAGCAAGTGTAGATAGCATCCCTACAGGGGCAGGACAAGAGGATCATGTCAGTATGGCACCAATTAGCGCTAGAAAAACTCTTAAAATCATAGATAATCTTGAAAAAATTCTTGCTATTGAATTGCTATGTGCTAGTCAAGCATTTGATTTTAGGAGACCTCTAAAATCTAGTAAGATGATAGAAGCTTGTCATCAATATGTACGTGAAAAGATTCCACATGTTGTAGAGGATACTTTATTGTATGATTATATTAACTTAGCGATTGCTATTATAAGAAGTAATGAATTATTAAAAATTATTCAAAGATTAGAAGAAGGAGATTAATTTGTTTGTAGCCTCACCTTATGCAAAAAAAGAAATATTTTCTGAAGTTGACCCAGACCTAGCTATATTTAATGCTAATGAACTTATTACAATGAATACTAGATATGGTGCGCCTAGGATTGGTGATAATATGTCAGAATTAGCGATTATTAACTATGGGGCATTAGCGGTGAAAGCTGACAGAATTATCTTTATTGGTACAACAGAAGAATTAATGTCAGAATATGAATTTGAAAAAATCCCTACTAAAGTAGATGCTACAAATAAGTTAGTAACACCAGGTTTTATTGATCCACATACTCACATTATATTTGATGGTACCCGCGAAAATGAATTATCTATGAAACTTAAGGGAATGACATACTTAGAGATTTTAAAAGCAGGTGGAGGTATTTTAAAGACTGTTCGAGAAACAAGAAACGCACCATTGGAAAAATTAGTTAAAAATGGAAAGAAAATCTTAGATAGAATGATGAGTTATGGAACAACTACAGTCGAAGTAAAAACAGGTTATGGATTGACTACACAAAGCGAAATAAAACAACTAAAAGCTATACAAATTCTAAATGAAGATCACCCTCTGGATCTTATTCCGACATTCTTAGGGGCTCATGCAGTACCATCGGAATATAAGAACAAACCGGATAAATACGTTGACTTAATTATTTCAGAAATGATACCAAAAATCGCTGAGGAAGGTCTTGCTGAGTTTTGTGATGTGTTTTGTGAGAAAGGAATTTTTTCAATAGAGCAATCTAGAAAAATATTAAGTGTTGCAAAAAAATTTGGCTTAAAACCTCAAATTCATATTGATGAAATTGTTGATACTAATGGTGCTCTGTTAGCTTCTGAAATACAAGCATTTCAAGCAGGTCATTTATTAAAATCAAATGATGAAGGATTAAAATCAATGGCAAAAGAAGGAGTAATTGCTACTCTTTTACCAGGAACTCCATTTTGTTTGATGTTAGATGAGTATGCTCCAGCCAGAAAAATAATAGAATATGGTGTACCCATTGCTCTGGCAACTGATTTAAACCCAAATTGTTGGACAGAGTCAATGCAAATGATTATTACATTAGCTTGTTATCATATGAAACTTTCACCAGCAGAAGCTCTTACAGCCGCTACTATTAATGGAGCATGTGCCATTCAAAAACAAGATGATATTGGAAGTCTCGAAATAGGAAAAAAAGCAGATTTAATAGTTTTTGACGTACTTAATCATAATTTCTTACCATATCATTTTGGAGTAAATCTCGTATCTAAAGTAATAAAAAATGGAAAAATTATAGTTGATAATGATTTATAAACTTAAAATCTTAAAAATCAAAATAATACTCTAATAAATGCTTTTCTTCTAATTTTTCTGGTGTTTCGAGTTGTAAATAATATTCTATTGAGTTAAGTACAGCGCCTAAGGGTAATACACCTATTAATTCAGAGCTTATTACTGATACACCATATCGAGCTGCTTCCAATCTTACTAGTTCCATCTGCCTATATAATGGAGTTTTCTTAAAATTAATATTCGAAATTCCTACTTGAACATAATCTCGATTTTTTAGCTCTGTACCCATAGCTTTAATATTTACTAATCCACCTGAACGTAAATGAATGGACTTGGCAACTTTCTTGGCAATTCTAACATCCTTGGTACCAAGGTTAATATTAAAGCTTAATAATGGGTTTCTTGCTCCAGTTATTATCGCACCAGCAGTAGGATGAAATTCAGATGGACCATAATCAGGTTTCCTTTCGAGGTCAGTTTTAATAGCTTCTTTAAGTTTTTCATATTCCCCCTTTCGAATATTATCTATATTTTTTCTTTCCATCTTCCGAGCAGATTCTTCATAAAGATAAACAGGGATTCCTTCTTTTGCCATAGTCTCAGCAAATTTCTCCGATAACTCTATGCATTCTTCCATTGTAACATTTTGTGCTGGTACGAATGGGACAACATCAATAGCCCCAATTCGAGGATGTTGACCCTTATGCTTATTCATATCAATCAATTCGATAGCTTTTTTAGCTGCATCGATGTTTGCTTTTAAAACAGCTTCAGGAGTTCCAACAAAAGTGATTACAGCTCTATTATAATCAGAATCGTATTGAACATCTACAATGCGAGTATTAGGTGTATTTTTTATCTCAGAAACAATAGACTCAATCTTTTGATTATCTATTCCTTCGGAATAATTAGGAACGGATTCAACTATCTTCTTTTTATCTTTTTCCATAAGAAAAACCTTATTTAATCAAATTCTTACTTAAATTATTATTAAAGAATCATAATGAATATTTCTTTTTTTTGTAGGTTTTATCAGTAAAGACATAAACTTTATCTATACCATTTCCAACAACTTTGTCACTTACCTCTAGCCCAATAATTACTTGGTTAATTTTTGTTCCTCTTGGTGATTTATTAACTATTTTTTCTTTATACTTCATTTTTTTAACTTTCTGATGAATGTATGTGTTAGTCGTTTTTCCCATGATAATAATATCATCATTTATATTAAGATATCCATTATCCAAGGAAAGAGATGCGAAACCTGTGTTTGTATTGTATCCCAAAATTTGTCCTACCTTTATATATCTGTAATGAGATAAATTTGATGGTGATTTATGTTGATGATCCTCTTCAGTCATCCTTTTAAAATAAAAACCAGGAGTAAATCCTCTGTTATATACTTTTTTTAATTCGGTTACCCATTTTCCTACTTTTTTTTTTGTAAATGTCCCATCGTAATACGCTTCAATAGCTTCTCTATACGTTTTTGAAACTATTTCAACATAATGTGGATGTTTCATTCTCCCTTCAATTTTAAAAGCATCGATTTTCGCTTTAATTAGTTCAGGAATATAGGCAATTGTACATAAATCCCTTGAATTTAAAAATCTCACTCCATCATAAATATATTCTCCCCCCGATTCTTCCCGAACCCACAATCGCCTTCTACATGGTTGTTCACAATTACCTCTATTAGCAGATTTTTCTTCAGTTCCACAGATATCTTGAGAAAAGTAACATCTCCCACTTACAGAAGTGCACATTGCTCCATGAATAAACGTTTCTATTTCAGTATTAGTTAGATTTCTTTTTATCTCCTTAATTTTTTCAAGTGACAGTTCTCTTGCTAAAATAATACGTTCTGCCCCTAGACTTTCATAAAATCTAGCTGATATTGAATTAGAAACATTACATTGTGTCGAAATATGAAAGGGGATATCAAAATCTATAGCAATTTGAACTGCTGCTAAATCATGAACAATTACAGCATCTACTCCAGCATCTTTACTCTTCTCTATTATTTCACGAAGAAATTCCAATTCATTATCATAAATTAAAATATTTGTTGCTAGATATACCTTTAAATTTTTTTTATGACAAAAATCGACAACTTTGTTTATATCTTCTAACGCAAAATTTTCTGACCGCATTCTCATATTGAATTCTTTAATTCCAAAATAAACAGAATCTGCATAGACCATTGCGGCTTTAATGGCTTTTAAGTTTTTAGCTGGAGCAAGTAATTCAACTTTTTTCATCTTAAGAAAAAAATGAAAGGTTTCTTATTTTTCTTATGCTACAGAATTAAATGATATTTATTATTCAATGAGATTCTAATTAGAAGAAATCCTTAAATATATCTTTTGCAATTTCTTCTCTAACTTTTAAACTTTGTTCAGCAGTCGCTTCTTCTATAAGAGCCTGATTACAGATTTCTTTTCCAATAATTACTTTTGGATTATTTGCCCAATTTACATTTAATAACAAGCAAAAATAATAAATTGATGATAAAATCAGTGCAATCAGATGCCCAATATTGATTTCTGATGGGTCTTCAATCGAAATTTTAGCTGATGGTACTTTTTCTTGGATTAAAGCCTGGAACGTTGCATCTGCTTGATAATTCACAATTGTTTGAGCACTCTGGCCATTCACATATGAGATTGAAGAATTCAAAATGATGCTAGGATGGTCGTTATTTATTGTCCATAAAATTGGTGTGACAATTCCTTTAGTTCCTCCAAGTAAATATTCTAAAACAGAATGTTGACAAATTGGAGCAGATTGATAAGCTCCTATCATTCCCTTTTCATCTTTTCCTGTGCTTTCCGATAATCCTTGAACCCATAATCCGACACTTCCCTCAAGATTTTTTGAATAGGGCATTGAAAAAACCAGATTATAACCCTTTTTATATAATTCAAAGAGAAAGGTTGCAAGTTTTATAGCTGGATGTTTTTCATATTTTGAAAATAATTCATAACCATCTTCTAATCCTTTCAAAAAATCTTCTATCTTAATACCTGCCATAAAAGCAGGCACAATTCCTACATTTGTAACAGATCCAGCATACCGACCAGAGAGATTAGGCACATCTAAAATAGGACAATCTATTTTCTTTAAAATTTCATTCATTGTACCCGATGACGAAAGTCCTATAAATTTATATCCGCTTTTTAAAAAAGTTCCAATCGTAGAATTAACATCCAAAGTTTCTCCTCCTCTTGATATTGGAATTACAATAGAATTTTTTGGAGTAGTTTTATCTAAGCATCCTTTTAATTCCACGGCTCTTGAACTAGTTACTGGAAATATTTTTCTTTTTGCTAAATGTTTCAAAGCAAGTAAAGTTTGAATTGAACCTCCTGTACCTAAAACT
>JAUWHL010000183.1 GCA_030605895.1 Promethearchaeota archaeon
AATAAAATACTCAGCAATAGAAGAGACTTCAAATATTGAAGATATATCTTTTATTGGTTTGTTTGCATTAACATATGGAGGAATACCTGTTTTTTGTGAAGCAAGAAATATTATTAATTCAATACTACAAATTTTAGGAAAAGAACAGACTACTGAGAATTTTATTAAATCTGTAAATGTACTTACAAGTTTTAAATATGATTAATAAATAACCTTTTTTTTAATCTGTAAAAGATATTGATATTCTCAAAAAGCTATAATGACTAATTCCCATTCATCGATGGATAAACCGAAATTATTTTGTCTTAATTATAGAGAGTGTGATCCCAAGAAATGCACGGCTTCTAAATTGAAAAGGCTAAATCTCATAAAAATAATAAAAAAAATTCAAGGATCATTAAAGAATGCCATTATTTTAAACCCTTTTGCTCGAAAAGAGTTATCAAATCTTGATAGAAAAGTAATTCTCAGATTTGGTTTAATAGTAATTGATTGTTCCTGGAACAATATTTTAAATTTAAAAAAATTAGAGTTTCAGACTTCCCGTAAATTACCTCCATTAATTGCAGCAAATCCAACAAATTATGGTAAATGGGAAAAATTGAGTTCTGCAGAAGCGTTAGCAGCAGCGCTATTTATTACTGAGTTTGTTGATCATGCTAGTTTAATTCTCTCTAAATTTTCTTGGGGAATCCACTTTAAAGAATTAAACAAATTTTAAAAAAAATTTAATAAAAAGAAAATGTCAATAATTAAATTAAAGTTCAGGACCTTTCGATAAACCAGAAGCTGCTATAACATCATCGATCTTAAGAATCATTGATGAAACTTCTGTTGCAGATTGGATAGCTTGAGTTAAAACTGATAAGGGTTCAAGAACACCCATTTTTATCATATCATCTGGTTTTCCAGTGTCAATATTTATACCATTAGAATTGCCTTCCTCTGTTTCGTGTTTAGATCTTAACTCGACAATTAAATCTACAGGGTTATATCCCGCATTTTCAACTAAGGTTTTAGGGATTATCTCAAGGGCATTTGCATATACTTCAATCGCTAATTGTTCTCTTCCACCAATCGATCTGGCATATGTCCTAAGTCGTTTTGCAAGTTCAATTTCAGAAGCACCTCCTCCTGGTAAAATATAGGGCAATTCAATCGCAGCTTTGACAACTGATAAAGCGTCATGTAACATTCTTTCCGCTTCATCCACTACATGTTCAATTCCAGCTCTTATTAATATACTTACCGCTTTTGGATCTGCGCATTCAGAGATAAAAATCATATTATCGTCTCCGATTTTCTTTTCTTCAACTTTTCCCGCATTACCTAAATCGTTTTCACTAATTTCGTAAATATTATTTATAATTTTAGCATTAGTAGCTCTAGCTAACTTCTCCATATCAGATCTCTTGACTCTTCGTACGGTTATAATATTTTCTTTTGCAAGAAAATTTTGTGCTTTATCATCAACGCCCTTTTGACAGAAAACGACATTAGCGCCGATTTCTTTTAATTTAGTTACCCGGTTTTTCAACATATTTGCTTCTTCTTCAAGAAATTTATTTATTTGATCTGGTGTTTGAATTCTTATTTCAGCATCAAATTCTGTTTTTTCTACTTCTAATGATGAGTTGACTAAAGCTATTTTTGCATTTTTGGCTAATTTTGGCATCATTGGATGAACCACTTCCTTATCAACGATTATTCCATCAAGCATATTTGTGTCTAAAAGGCTTTTTCCTTCTTTCTTAATGATTTGAATTTGATCTAAATCAATAACAAGATTATTTCCACGTTCTTCTTTGATCTGACTTACTGCTTTGACAGCAATATCAGCAAAATGATTTTTTACTCCAGCGATTAATTTACTGTTCATAGATGTTTCAGCAACTTGCATTAAGGTTTTCATATCATTAATGTCAATATTTATCGCTAATTCTTGTAATATTTCTTTACTCTTTAGTAACGCTTTTCTATACCCCCTAAAGATTATTGTGGGGTGTACTGATTGTTCCATTAATTCTTCCGCTAGGTTTAATAATTCACCTGAGATAATTACGCTTGTAGTAGTCCCATCTCCAACTTTATCATCCTGAGTTTTAGCTACTTCCACTATCATTTTAGCTGCGGGATGCTCGACATCAATAGTATCTAAAATCGTGGCTCCATCATTTGTTATGGTAACATCTCCTAGGGAATCAACGAGCATTTTATCCATTCCTTTTGGACCTAAAGTAGTTCTAACAGCTTCCGCAACTGCTTTTGCAGCAGCAATATTGTTCTTTTGGGCATCTTTTCCTTGTTTCCTTTCAGTTCCTTCTTTTAATATAAGGATTGGAACGCCTGATAATTGTGCCATCTTTTATTCACTTTTTTAATGATTAATTTAAAAATTTTATTTATATAGATCTCTAAGTCATAAAATTAAAAAAGTTTACGAAAAATAATGCAATAAGCTTTCTAATTGTTGAAAAAAAAATTGTATAATATAAATAGTTGGTATATTAATTCACAATTATCATGTTTTTCTTTTCTCTTGTTTTTCATGTAATTCATTTACATATTTTTCAAATCTGATATATGCACAAGATTCACAGAAAGTATGGTCATTATCGATTTCTTTACCACATTCTAAACAAACTTTCATTTTCAGCTTACACCATTAATTTTTTTATTTTCCTCATCAATAATACGTTTAAATTTACTATTATAATCAATATCATCTTTAAATTCACTGTAAATCTTTTTTAATAGCTTCTGCTTCTCTTCATCTCGAAAATAGGCTTTACAAAAACCACAAGTT
>JAUWHL010000259.1 GCA_030605895.1 Promethearchaeota archaeon
TTTCTAAGCTCGTAAAAGCATTAGAAGGAGATTTGGATTATCCAGAAATAAAAATACAAGAAACATTATTTAAACACGTAAAGCTTGATCCAGTTGAAATTTACAAATTAGGTCCACGTTATTTAACAAAAGAGCAAGCGACACAATTACAACAAAGAATTTCTCAAAAAAATATTTCAGTAGATGAAATAACCAGAGATTATTATGCTAAAATTAACGTAGAAAAGGAAAAAGAACTCCAAGAAAGAAAAATTTTACTTGATTCAGCTTCACAGGCAATGACAGAAACGTTAAATAAATATTTCCAAGAGAAAAAATATATGGTTGAATACTCAACAGATGGGCAATATCTGCAAATCTTAGTTTCTGACGATGTTAAAAAGTCAAAAATTAACCTAGAATATAGAAGTAGAGGATTTAGGTGGTATTTTTCATTCTTTTTAGTATTTTTAGTAGAATCAGAAGGGTTGCATAAAAATGCTATTTTATTATTAGATGAGCCTGGAATTCATCTTCATTTAAAGGCACAATTTAATCTAATTAATTTCTTTCAAAAGTTAAAAGAAACAAATCAGTTAATATATACGACGCATTCACCATTTCTAATTGATGAAAATCATTTAGAACAAGTTAGATCTATTTTTCAAGATAAAGATGGAATAACTAAAATCACAGATAATAATTTAATACCAGATGAGAAATCAATTTTTCCCTTACAAGCTGCTTTAAGTTATAAAACTAGTCAAGTTATTTATAAAGGATTAAAACAGTTACTTGTTGAAGGAGACAGCGATTATAATTATATAAAAGCAATCAATAGAATCCTGTTCAAAATAGAAAAGGAAACTCTTGATAAAGATCTTATCCTTGTTCCCTGTAAGAGTGCATCAAAAATTGATATGTATGCTCGTTTATTTATTGATTTGGAAAATGTACCTGTTGTACTTCTTGATTCCGATGAAGAAGGAAAAAAGACTCGTGATAATCTTATCAATTCCCTTTTCGATAAACATAAGAAAAACGTGATGCTTATCAGTGATTATATTAATCAAAAATTTGATTTAGAAATAGAAGATTTAATTGGAAAGAATTTAATCGTAGAAACTATTAATAAAAACAATTTAACAAATTCTCCTATTTCCGCAGAAGATATCCATGGAGGATCGCTAATAGATAATATAGTTGCATACTGTAAACGAGAAAAAATTGAATTTAAGGATAAAATTGATTGGAAATACCATATATCTGTAAAATTTAAAAACGATATTTTTGAAATGAACGTTGAAGAGATTAATATAAAATTTAATCAAGATAAAATCAACATTTTTGAAAAGTTAGTCAAGAATATAAATAAACTTGCTCTAAAAAAGAATATTGATTAGTTTTTTTATATTGGAGCTAATAAAAGAAAGTGATTAGAAATTAGTGAAGAATTTAAAAAGTTTGTAAGTGAAAAGGCTAAATAAGTTAATAGAGTCATCGAATTTCCTTTTGATATAAGTTTAGAAGATCACTTTTCAAAGAGTTTTCAAGAGTTGATTAATACTAAATGGGATCTACGATTTATAGTTAGAACTGATGTAGATTATGACATTTTAATTGATGATATAAAAATACATGCAAAGAAAGAAAAATCTTTTAAAAATTGAGGTTCTAATCTAATAGAACATTTAATATCCTTTATTGAATCGTAAAAAAATTAGAAAATGAAAAGGATAAGTAATTTTGACTTTTCTAATTATTTTTCTTTTCCAAATACGTTAGAATTTTTGTATAAATATCTTTATCTACATCTTTTTTATTACTAAATCTAGCGGATTCTATCCTCTTAGGTATTTTTATTAGTTCTTTTTGATTTACTTGTCCCAAAATCTTTGGATTTTTCGCGATCCAAGTCAGATCGTGTTCTGGTCCACTTTTAACATATTTAAGCTTGATTATAATGCTAGTTTTAAACTTTTTTTGCAAGAATTCTAATAATTCATTTTTTTCACTTACAACTGAGCTTCCTATTATAGCGTCGAAATCCTCATAAAAAGGATTAATCATTTTTTCCTCAACCAACTTAAAATCATAATTCGAATCTAAGAAAATTGCTCCACATATAGCCTCAAATACGTCTGCCATAATTCTTGTTCCCATAACTAGTTGTTTTTCAGTTTTAAATATGAATTTATGTAAATTTATTGACTCAGCTACTTTTTTTAGATTTTTATCACTTTCTAAAGTTGCTTTTATTTTTGTAATCTCTCCTGGATCTATTATTCCTCTTCTATATATTTTTAAGATAAAAATAACTTTAATTACAGCATCTCCTAACGTTTCTAAAAATTCATAACTAGTTTTTCCGATTTCATTTCCCAATTGGGGTGTGGTTAAGGATTCTAGTAAAAGTTCTTCATTTTTAAATTCAAAATCTATAAATTCTTGGAATTTCCTTAATTTATCCTTCTCGTTCATATACATTATTTAATTACTATTATTTTCAGTTAAATTTAAAAATTTATACAAAACTTTAATATAATATGGAAAGAGGAAATAACGAAAAAATTCTTGAAATGATTAAGGCAATTGAAAATAAGAATTCAGAAATGGAAGAGTACATCTCAAATTTATCAATATTATCAAGAAATGATATGTTAAAAAAAATTATGCAGGATATTATTATTAATAATTCACTATTACAAGAACTCATTGGAACTGAAACTCAAATCATCTCAAGTGAAGAAATTGAGAAAAAATCTTCTGATTACATAATTGAGAGTTATATTAAGAAAATCCAGAAAGATCCCTATAAAAAAGTTATTTTTTTAAGAGAATTCCTTGAATTATTCCAAGAACGAATATCCGAAATGGATAAAGAGATCATACTTAAAAGCTTGAAAGATGAAAAAAATGAAGAAAAGTTGAGAGAGGAAATGATATCCTTGGCGAATATATTCAAGTTGAAAAATAATTGATATAAGTAAGTAAATTGGATTTTTATTATTAAAAGTTCCCAGAAATTTATATATACAGTTCCGAAATAAGTTGCTCATACCAATTGAATTCTATAATGGTTTTATTGGTAATTTCGCGTTCCCATTGAAGATCTTGAGAACTATTAGGATTCTCCTTTAAATGAGTTAAAAGAGTTTCTAAGATATTAATCGATTCGTTTCGTAATACCTCAAGTTCGTAAGGATACAATAAAGAGTTTACTAGATATTAATAGATTTAATATTTAAACAACTCTAATAATGTTAATGCTTTCTTGAGCCCTTTTATTCTTATCTTGAAAGTTAGAATTTGACCTAAAACGCTTCCGAAACTAAGATCTTCACTCGTCAGAAGATTGACAAATGCATCTGTCTTAGCTTGTATTCGCCCATCCCATCCAGCATTTTTCTTCTTAATATTTTCCTTAGGGGTATTCTTGATTCCTTCGACATATATATGTCCTTTATCAATTACGATCATTGCTGCATCCTTTCCGTCTGTCGCATTTAAGAGAAGTTTAACAGATCTATCCTTAAAATCTTCTTTAAATTTCTCAATACTGTTCAAGGGTTCAATTTGTTTAGATACAACGCCAGCAAATCCTTTTAATCTTTTCTTTTTTTCCTCAGTCATTTTAATCAATTTTTAGGAGTAATGTTATCTAAAATAAAATTTTCTGTATCAATTATATTTTATCAATTTTTTTTATAGTTGAAATTTGTAAATATAGTTTTAATTTATTCTATAAAATAAGGAAGAATAAGTGATCTAACTCTAGATCTCAAAAAAAGGAATAATTAATACGTATCGCTGTCGGCTATATCGAAGAGATCTTCATAGGCTTTACGATCATCTCCAGAAATTCTGTTTCTTCGTAAATTCTCCTTTACTACAATAGGAGCACTTTCACTTTCATCATGTTTAATTGATTTCTTTATTTTGTAATCTTCTGGTTTTGAAGTATCTAAATCAAATTCTTCTTCGCATGCTTTACAGTGTAGTTTTCCATTTTTTGGGACGAGCAGATTCCCGCACTGATCACAGAACCTTATTGTGGGATCACCTGAGTTATCTTTTCTTTCAAATATTTAAACTTATCGGTTTATTAGGTTGTTTCTTAAGACACAGCAAACTATCTTTATAAAAAATATTCTAAATATATAAATTTATCTTTTTCTTTGTATTATGTGTTGCCATTTTATAAATATAAATCTGATGTTCTAACGTTAATAAAAGTTTAACAGAGTAGATGATCCTATCGATTAAACAAATCCATAGAATTTGTGATCAAATGTTTATTTGACCAAAAAATCTTCAAAGAAAGAGCTAAATTTTGATAAAAAAAAAATTCAAAAGAAGATAATTAATTATTTAATTTTAGAACTAACAATAAATTTTTATTAGGGAGTATGAAGAAATATCTGTTAAAAAAATGAATATTAAAGAGAAAGTTTTAATCATTGCTCATAGAGGAGCAAGTAATCTAGCACCTGAAAATACCTTAAAAGCATTTAAGAAAGCAATTGAATTACATGCCGATTACATTGAATTTGATGTCCATCAATCTAAAGATGGAGAACTCGTAATCATACATGATGGTAACACATTTCGGATAACAGGACATTTAGGATTAATAAAAAATATGACTCTTGAGGAGATAAAAAAACTCGATTGTAGAGATGGTGAAAAAATCCCAACATTATATGAATTAATTAAATTAGCAAAAGGAAAAATTGGGTTAAATTGCGAGATAAAAGCAAAAGGTATAGCACAAAAGATCATAGAAATTCTTAGAGACGCTGATTTGATTGAATCTACGATAATTAGCTCTTTCAACCAAAAGGAGCTACTGGAATTTAAAAAATTAGAACCACAATTAAAAATTGCATCATTGAATCCTACTCGTACAGGATGGATATTAAACTGGTTTTCAAGGAAGAATTTAATTAAAAATGCTGTTAAGAATCAATTTTATGCAATTAATCCCTTATATCTCATAGTAAATAAGAAATTTATAGATGAAGCTCATGAAAAAAATTTGGCAGTTTTTCCATGGACAGTTGATTCTTTCACCACTATTGAAAATCTGATAAAAATGGGGGCTGATGGAATTATCACCAATAACATTTCAAGAGTTAGAGAGGTATTACATAAATTAAATAACTAAAGGTATTCAATTGATATAAAATGAAGCAAATCAAAGATGAAATAATCATAATTGCTCATAGAG
>JAUWHL010000085.1 GCA_030605895.1 Promethearchaeota archaeon
CTCTCAAATTCAGTTATTAGCCCAGACACAAATGTATAAAAATTAACTTAGCATAAATATACATGCAACAAAATTGAGGTGATAATATGCCAAGAGTCGAAATTGAAGATGATGTGAACGCATCAGCAAAGACTATTTATGATATTTTAATAAATGATGAATTTGAAGCTAAATGGAACTTAACGGTTAATGAATTAAAATCAATTGGGCCTAATAAATGGGAAGTGAAAAGTACACTAGGAGATCTCATATCTACACGCGTAGAAGAGGTTGAAAATGAAAAGATTTCATTTGATATCGACGGATCTATCTTTACTAAAATGGGATATACATTAAAACCGAAGGGTGATCTTTGCAATGTTATGCTTTGGGGAGAATTTGAAGATGAAAAGAATAATAAAATTCTAACCTCAGCAGGAGGTTTGCTCCTAGATAGTCTAAAGAGATTTGCAGAATTTATGGAAGAAGGTGGAGATCCAGAAAATTTTGATAAAAAAGCATTAACAGTAACTCCTTAAATCTCTTTTTTTTTAATTTCTATTCCTTTTAATTATAAAATCTAAATGGAAAATTTAGAAATTTCTTATAAATAATAATAAAAAGAAATGATAGAAATTTATTTCAATTCTAATTCATTTTGACAGTAAGGACAGTGGAGCGGTAATTCCTCGTCACAAGTCTCTAATTCTTCACTGCTAAGAATATTCTTCCAGCAAATTAGTTTATCTCCTTTTTTAACCATATCTCTACCATGGTGTTGTGGAATGATATCTTTTGTTTGGCAATTATCGCATATAATAAGCTTAGCTTCGCTTTCTAATTCATCTGTGGAAATCTCCTTATACAAAAATTTATATCGGAAAATTGTAAGGCTGTTTATCATGATCGCAAGAGATACACCCATGTCTCCTAGCCCTACCGCAAGCCAGAGCGTCATAAAACCGATGACTGTTAATATTGCAAATGAAACTTTCACGAATATTGAGGTCCATATATTTTGTTTTATTTTTTTATTTGTTTTTTTAGCAATATCAACAAAAGTAAGAATTTTTTTCAAATCATCACCAATAACAATAACATCAGCAGTTTCTAATGTAATATCGGTAGCAGAGGCACCTATTGCAATTCCTAAATCTGCTAATGCTAAAGCAGGAGCATCATTTATTCCATCACCAACCATGGCTACTCCTTTATATTGTAGTTGTAAATTTTGTATTTCTTGTAATTTTTGGTCTGGTAAATGTTCCCCATAAGTTTTATCAATATCTAAACATGCTCCAATTGAATTGCATACTTTTTGGTTGTCACCAGAAATTAATATTGTTTCATATCCTCTCTTTTTTAAACCATTTATGAGAATTGGGGCAGTTACTCTTAAAACATCCCTAATCGAGATGATCCCTAATAAATGCTGTTGATTTCCAAGTAGAATTGGTATTGTTCCAGAAGTTTCAATATTTTTAATATCATCGAAAGGAAGTTTATAGTTCATTTCTTCCATAAATTTATGGCTTCCAACATAAAAAACTTCTCCATTTATATTCCCTTTTATACCTTTTCCCTTTATAATTTCAAAATCGTCCACTGGGTGAAAAGTTAATTTCATTTCTTTTGCTTGATTCACTATTGCTTTACCAATCGGGTGTTCCGAAAGAGATTCTAAACTTGCAGCAATATTTATAATATCCTGTTTATTAGCACCATTGTAAGAGAGAATATCAAATATTTTTAATCTTCCCTCTGTAAGGGTACCTGTTTTATCGAAAGCAAAAGCTTCTATATCCTGCAATTTTTCAATAAAGATATTCCCTTTAACTAGTATTCCTTCCCTAGCCAGTTTCGTTAGAGAAGCGATATTTGCTAGCGGTGTAGATAATGTTAAAGCACATGGACAAGAAACTACTAATAGAATTAAACCACGATAAAACCAATCCACAAATTTTAAACCAAATAAAGGAGGGATTGTCATTACTAAAATCGAAGAGAGAAGGATAATTGGAGTGTAATATTTAGCAAATTTTTCAATAAATTTTTCATGTTTGCTTTTATTTTGTTGTGCAATTTTCACACTTTCTGCAATTTGAGCGACAATTGTATTAGTACTTTCTCTTGTAACTTCGATATCTATGAAACTATCCGAATTTAAGCTAGCAGCAAATACCTCATCTCCTTCATTTTTAAGAACTGGAACTGATTCACCAGTGATCGCACTTTCATCTAAATATGAATTACCCTTTATAATTAAACCATCTAATGGTACTTTCATTCCAGGTTTTATTCCAACAGTGTCGCCTATTTTTACTTCTCTTGATGGAATATTCTTGTATCCATTTTCAGTCTTTAAAAGAGCATCATCAGGCGCAAGTTCAAGTAATTCTTTAATAGCATTTCTAGATTTATCGGTTGTTATCTCTTCTAATCTTTCTGCTATTGCATATAATAATAATGCTGTTGCTCCTTCTTGTCCATGTAATATGAAAAATGAAGCAACACCAGCTATCAACATTAATAGGTTAGCTGTAATTTTCTTTTCGCTTATATCTTCTATAGCTTCCTTGACAACTCCAGAGCTGGAAAGAAAAATTGAAGCAATTGCTAGGATCTGAGCATCTAACACGATTTCAAATGTAAATTCTAAAAGTATAGAAATTCCAAGTAAGATTGCCGCGGGAATAATAAAATACCAGAAATTTTCTTCAAAGAAAGATTCTTCTTCAAACTCTTCTTCTTCACAAAAAGATGATGAACAAGCTATCGCAGTAATAATTTCTCACCTATGTAATAATTAGATATAATTCAATTAGAACTTACCATTTATTGAGTATAAAAGAATGAATCTATGTAGGAACTCTACTAATGATTTTTCTAAAATATTTTTATTTTATATAAAAATAGCTGGGTATAAACGGTAATTAGAAATTTTTTTCAACACATTTAAGTATAACAATTTATTTAATTAATTTACTAAAATGTAATGAAATTGAAAATCTAATGGAATTAACAAGTTATACTTACAATGAGAAAGCTACAATTAATCTTTTCAGTGTGCAAGACATAGTCAAGGAGAGGTTAAGTAGCTTTGAAATGTTCTTAAAACAAATAAGGGGAGATATACCGAATTCAATCGATGATATTATTGATAATATCTTATTACAATACGGAGAAACGGAGGATTATGAGTTCCCACTAGAAACTGAATACGAACTACTAAAGGAGTATCCTGAATTACTCGATAAAAGTAAAAGCACCATCCTATCATTGCTCAATTACTCAAAATACCAAAATAATCCTATTGATGAAAAAATAGAAGTAAACGTCTCGGATGTTATACGATCAGATATGTTCTTTAGACACTATCAGATTAATTCTTTATTAACAATAATGTCTCGAGAAAAAGCAATTAAATTCTATAAAGATTTTTTGGATCATTTAATTCAACAAAGAAGAGATCCTAAAGACTATATAGATAATATTGATGAATCATTAAAGGGATCTAAAAACTTTTTTAAAACGTGGCAAGCTCATGATGCGATTGTTGGCAAATTAGATGAAAATTCAATGATAGCCAAAATAACGAGATGTAGATGGGCTGAAATAATGAAAGAATTTGATTCTGAACTTAATTATACAGTAGCATGCTATGGTGATTTTGAAGCTACTAAAGATGATAATCCTAACTTCACTCTCATAAGAACTCAAACATTGATGCAAGGTGCTGAATATTGTAATTTTTGTTATAGTGATACTCGATTTAAAAAGGAAGTTAAGCCCCCATCAATTGAATTTTGGGACTCTCTGTAGAGAAAAAAAATTTTAAGAATTTCGTATATAAACAGATATTTATTAAAAAAGAGATAAAAATGACAGATTATAAATACATTAAAATGAATATTCTCAAGTTGAATTATTATTTCATTTTATAACATACACAAGCTTTTGACCTTCTTGTTCTTCTAAGTTCAACTCTCTTCTAATAGCGTTTCTAATTAGATATCCGCCTATATGTAGAGGTGAATCTTTTAATATGTTATCTTGATCCATTGAAGCATTACAAGGATAAGCATGATGTGCCTTACTTATTCTTTCATTTAAAGAAAGATCTCCAGCTTTTCCATTCTTAAAATATTTTGATTTTAATTGCTGGCAAATATAATAGGTGCTTCCACATGGAGCCGTTTGCAAAACACAGGTATCCTCGATCGATTTTCCATCTTTACTTAGTAAGAAAGAGACAATTGGCACTCCTATTTTAAAATAATCAATGAATTCATGAACATAATTATGTTCTTTTGTTAAATGGAAACCAATTTTATTATACTCATTTTGTTCTTTACTCAGTGAGCAAAAAGGTTTAGGAAATGCCGCCTGAATACCATATTTCTCGAATTCTCTCAATACTTGAACTTGAAGCCCTGCAGGTACCCATTTTGGATCTTCTATTGGAACAATCACTGCCTTGATATCTTTATCTTTCAAATAAAACGGAAGACCAGAAAGTAGATCTTGATGAATTCCTACAACCATTAAAAATTCAACAGGGGGGAGATTTTTAGGCAGAAATTCTTCTGGTTCTTCAATAAACTCTGGAACATTTTCACCTAGTTGCTCATAAAAATATATGGAATTGGAAAAACTCTTTAAATCTTCCCGACATTTATCGCATTTTACACTTTGTTCTAAATCTTCGCAAGCTTTACAGAATTCTTCATTATTTATGAGATTACCAATGAATTTTTGTGTTAGCATCTCTGTTTCTGTTCCAATGCCATAAAATACCCCTAATTTATATGTTTTTTCGGTCAACATTAGAATGAAATAAATTATTGTTTTTAACTGTATTTTTAATAATCTATAAAAAATATATTACTATTCTCGAACATGTTCAATTTCATTTATTCATATCAAACTTTTGAATATTGCAACCTTGTTTATAATTATGAGGTTTGTAACTTTTTTTTTTTAGTGGTACTGGAAATACATGGTGGGTAGTTAAGGAATTTACTGATATAGCCTCCAAAAATGGATACAATGCAGAAATGTTTTCTATTGAAAACGATCAAATAAAAAATCTTAGCATTTTAAGCGAACTTTTATAAAAATCTGATGCGATTGGATTTGCTTATCCAATATATGGGGCGAATATACCTCCTATTATGAGAGAATTTATAACAGAAGTAAAAAGGATTAGTGAAAATCTTAATAAATTAGACCAAAAATATTGCTATATTATAACTACGATTGGATATGTTAACGGATATGGTCCCTTTAAAATAAAAAATATTTTAAGATCAATAGGTTTAAAACTCAAAGCGCATGTTAATATTCGTCTTACTAATAATATCTCTACACCTGGCCTGAAAATAAATCCCGTTTCAAGTAAAAAACTAGAAAAACGAAAAAAAAAGGGAATCAAAAAATTAAATAAACTCTTCGGAAAAATTATTAAAGATAAAAAATATATTAGAGGAATAGGTCCTTGGCTTATCCCTGGAATGCTTATTAGAAGAATAACTGCACCAAAAATGAAAGTGGCCTACCAAAGGTTTTCTATTAAATTGGATACGTGTAATAATTGTAATATTTGTATTGATAATTGCCCTACTAATAGCATTATGAGGGTAAATAACAAAAT
>JAUWHL010000154.1 GCA_030605895.1 Promethearchaeota archaeon
ATCACTGAAGAATTGAAAAACACAGTTCCTAAATTAACTCCCGAACAAATTATAAGGAAGAATAAAATATTGAATTCTGATAATCCTGATTTTGTTAATTATGGTCATAAAATTTCTGATATAGAAAATATAGTAAAAAATATTTATAAAAAATACCAATGTAGCTATGAAAATGCTCTTGCCATCTTTAAAAGTTTAGTTAGCTCTAATGTTCATGAAGAGAAATTTGCAGGTGTTTTTTTACTTAATCATTTTAAACGTAATTTCAATCAAGCTACCATAGATTTGTTTGAAGTTCAGTTCTCAAAACACTGTGATACGTGGGCTATTTGCGATACTAGTTGTATTAGGGTCATTGGACCATTTCTCGGAAAAAACATTAATCAAGAATTAGCTGAAAACACTATCGAAAAATGGGCTAAATCTGAAAATTTATGGGTTAGACGAGCATCAATGGTAATTCTACTTAAAATTATAATGATTAAAAAAGGATTTGACGAGGATTATGTATTCGAATTTGTAGAGAAAATGGTTCAATACCCCGAAGATTATATTCAAAAAGCTATTGGTTGGCTCCTTAAAACATGTTCAAAATATAATCCAAATTCAATTTTCAATTATTTAAAGAAGAATAAAGAAAGATTTTCCCGTTTAATTCTTAGATACGCCAGCGAAAAATTACCAAATGAAATGAGAACAGAAATATTAAATAAATAAAATATCCTCATGAAAAAAATTTATATGATATTTTTTCCTTTTTAAATTACGAATTTTGATATTGTTAAAGTAAAAAATTTGAACAAAATTAAAATTTTCATCCGTGCCAAGGTGGCGTAGCCCGGGAACGCACTAGACTGAAGATCTAGGTATCGGGAGTTCAAATCTCCCCCTTGGCATCATATCTACTTTATATTACTATTCATTCATCATTGCTCTCTTTCTCATAAACATTTAAAAAAGAATCTTAATTTACATGCTTAGATTCACCATGAAATATGATTTTGATAGAGTAATTGACCGTACTAGAACTAATTCAATGAAGTGGAATAAGCACTTTCTCAAATACCGTTTTGAATCTGACGATGTTTTACCTCTTTGGGTCGCTGATATGGATTTCCAATGCCCTCAACCGGTTATTGAGGCTTTGAAAAAGAGAACAGCTGAAGAAATTTATGGATACAGTTGGCATAAAATCCCCGCTTATTTAGATGCAGTAACAAATTGGATGAAACGAAGACATAATTGGGAAGTTAATAAAGATTGGATTGTATTCAGTCCTGGTATTGTTCCTGCTATTTATATGTTAATACAAACCTTTGTAAATATCGGAGAAAAAGTAATTATCCAATCTCCTGTATATAATCCCTTCTTTACAGCAATAGAAAACAATGGACGTCAAGTTTTACTAAATCAACTACTGTACGAAAATAAGAAATACTCTATTGATTTCGAAGATTTTGAAGAAAAGGCTAAAGATCCTCTAACTAAAATGTTTATTCTTTGTAGTCCCCATAACCCTATAGGTCGTGTGTGGACTGAAAAAGAACTTAGAAGAATAGGAGATATATGTTTAGATAATGAAATTTTAATAGTTTCAGACGAAATACATCACGATTTAATACTCTCAGGATATAAGCATACTTTATTTTCTACCATATCTAAAGAATTTGAACAAAACACATTTGTATGCACCGCACCAAGTAAAACGTTCAATATAGCTGGTTTGCAAACCTCCAATATTATTATTTCCGATAAAAGGAAGAGAGAAGCTTTTACAAACACTATTGTTAATATAAATGGTGTTATGCTTCCTAATGTTTTTGGTATAATTGCATTAATAGCAGGCTACGATGAAGGAGAAGAATGGCTTGATCAAGTTTTAAAATATATTGAAGCCAATTTTAAATTTCTAAAAGAATTTGTTAGTGAAAATCTTCCTGATGTTGATTTTATTGATCCTGAAGGGACTTTTTTAGCGTGGTTAGATTTTCGCAAATTAGGGATGAATGATGAAGAACTTCGTGAAGTTATGCTTAAAAAGGCAAAAGTTGCATTAGATGATGGAAAAATATTTGGTCCGGGTGGAGAAGGATTTCAGAGAATAAATATAGCGTGCCCAAGATCATTGTTAAAACAATGTATGATAAGAATAGTGAAGGCTTTGAATTAGTTAATAAACTAATAATTTTCTTTAATTATGAAAAAAATTATTAGAGTAATATGCTTTGACTCCTTCTCAAATCGTTTTTAATGAAATCTTTAAATCTATCATTATTATCATCTATTAATTCCCAGAATTCATTGTATATTTCTTTAAGGGTCACTTTTTTCTTTTGGGAAGAATTTTCTTGATTTCTAACATATCTAATTTTTTTGGGTTTATATTCAACATAATTACCTTCTAAAACTAAATTTTCAAAGAGTTCATTATCATCTTGTTTTATATTACGGAATTCTGAAGATTTTCCTTGATTTAACTTATTTTCAAATTCAAAATCTACCTTTTGATATCCTCGAACCTGATAATTTTTATCTACAAAAGCTTGGAATTGATGTTCACATACTAATCCACGTGCTATTGACATTGTAGTTAATTGTTTTGCTTCTTCTATAACAGATTTAGGAACCTCCAAAGATTTTCTAGTTTTACAAATTGGACAAATAAATTGAATATTTGCATTACTAATATTTACAATTTTCTTTACTTCTGTTATTGCCATAATCACACCTTCTTGAATTCATTTAAAAATAAAAATAAAAACCCCATTTATTTCTTAAAGAAAATAATGAGATTTAAATAAAGGGACATTACATATTAAGTAATTTAGTAATAGCACATATTAGGCATTATTTGGATCGAATCTAATATTCATATTAGTTTCATCCAGTTCAAAACTAATCAATAAATTAGATACTAAATCGCTTTCAATTTTGAAATGATGAGCACCCTCGGTAAATTTTCTCAAATTTTCCTCATCTATTTTAATTAAAATACTAATTGTATCATTTAGGTCAATTAATCTTCCAGTTAATTTACCTTCCATAATATCATTTAAATTAAAGGACTCTCCTTTATGATAGATTAGTATGCGACTTTTTACTCTCTCTAAATTAACATTTTCTTTAGAAAAATTTAACTGTATATCATCCAAGAAAAACTTCCCATATTTAGATAGATCAAGGCTATTAGGATCAAACTTTTTAATATTAAAATCTCCAATTTCTATTTCTTCGGGAATTACAAATGGTACAAGTAGGTTAATGAATTTAATTTGTAAAGAATCTACTCTCCCGTTGCCATCAGTGTCTACTGTGAAGACACTCTTCTTTGGCGGAAAAAGTTTTCTTATCAATACTTTGAAAGCAGATAAATTATATGACATAAACGGTCAATTTATTGAATTTTTATTAATTATATATAAATCGAAACATTAATATTTTTCTACATCTGAAATCTTTACAGGACGATTCTCTTTATATGATTTCTGAGCAGCTAATGCTACTAGAACATTTTGCAACCCATCTTCCCCATTTGGTTTAGGGTCTATATTTTTACGCAAGCATTCAAAGAAACTTTTTAATTCAGTTGAGTATGATTCCAT
>JAUWHL010000202.1 GCA_030605895.1 Promethearchaeota archaeon
ATTTATAAATGGATAAAAAATTACACAATATTGGGAATAAATGTAAATAATTTTTACATCCATATAGATTTTTATTAAAAATAAGAAAGAATGAAATCTAATATAAGATTTTAATAGAATTTTTGCATATCTTTAAATCTATTGGTAATAGAATGTTTACAAAAATTGTAATCTCTGATAAAAAAAATACGGGATGAGAAAAATTTCAAAAAACTCTAAAACCAAAAAAAATGGAAATAAAAAGCAAGTAGAAAAAAGATCTGAAAGAAAGAGTATGACTGATGAGGAGATCGCTAAAATTGATTTAGAGAGTAAAGAAGTAAAGCAACTAATGATAGATTATCAGGAAGAAACTGATAAATATTCAATTTGGCGCGGTTCTATCACAGAAGGCTTTAAAAAGTGGTTAAAAGGTGAAAAAATCTATGACAGAGATAAGGAAAGAATCTCTTTATATGTATCCGAAGATACAAAGCATCATTGGCAAGAATTTAAAGAATCTCATGATTATTCAACGATTTCCGCTCTAATTAGGGAGAGCGTTGATTATTACATCGAACAAAAGTCGGATATTTTTGGAGAAGGATTACGTAGAATGGATGATAAGACAATTTCAAATATTTCTCACGCCTTGAAAGAACCACTAACAACAATTAAAGGTTTCAGTCAGCTTCTTTTAGAAAATTACAGAGAAGAATTAAATGAAGAAGTTCTCGTAACTATCAAAAATATCTTCGACCAGAGCTTACTACTTGAAAATAAAATTATCAATATTTTAGATAATATTACCGTGGAAGAACCTCATCCTCAGTACGATATACTGCTAATTGAAGATGACCTCGCTACAATCCGACTACTTACCAGCTACTTCGAAAGCAAGGGTCATAAATGCAAGGGTGTAGTGAGCGGAACTAAAGGCATAGAAGAGTTGAGGGGTGGTGTTCCTAAACTTATCCTACTAGACATCATATTACCAGATATTTCTGGCTACGAAATTTGCAAAATGATTAAAGATCATAAAATATATAAGGAAATACCTGTCTATCTATTGACTGCAATTCCGGGCTCTGAAGTTGAGAAAAAAATGGGTGAAACAAACGCTGATGGATATATTTTAAAACCATTTGATTTTTCGGATTTTGAAATCGTTTTCCAATATTTATAATATTTTTATGATTAAATCTAGGATTCATTCCATCTAATTATTAAAAATTAGCGGGCTATGAGGGATTTGAACCCCCGACCTGCCGGTTAAGAGCCGGTTGCGCTACCTGCCTGCGCCAATAGCCCGTTTTATCTTCTATTTTTAGCCAGTAAAATTGATAAAACGCAGATGGAGGGATTTGCTCAAGGAATGCTATATGCGAATCCTATTGAACCCCCGAGCGCTTACGCGCACTGGCTCACTCAGTTGTTAAAAACACTCAAGGCCAGCGTCTTACCACTAGGCTACATCTGCACTTATATGATGATAGATAAATTTTTCATATATCGCAATTAATGGCTATTAAATTAGAGTATATTCTATAAAATAAATTTTTTTCATTTTGCATTGCTTTTAAAACTATTTTCTTATTGAATATAGAGAAAACTATAAATTTTATGCTACATTTGCTTCTAATTGAGATGGTGAGGAAATGAGTGGAGCAAAGGATTTTCGCTATTTAATACCTGAAAGTTTATTCAAAGATATTACTCAAAAGGCGTCAGAAGCGTACCCTATGATAGTTCATGGATGGTTATTCGCCGATCGTAAAGAGAATTTTGGAATCTGTACAAAATTTACTTTGAACTCTGATTTACGCAAAAATAAAATTCACGTTAAACCAAGAAGTTGGATGCGGTATAAGAAATCTAAAATCTATAACATGCGCAAGTTTAAAGCCGAACTGGGAGTGGATATCGTCTGGATGTGGCATAGCCACCCTTCTGGTAATGAAAAATTACATGCAATTGATAAACGAATATTAAAATATTTATCTAATGGTGTTATGATCATCGTTGTACCTTCAGCACCAGATAAAGAACCAGAGCAAAAAGCTCATCTCGTAGGTTGGTATTACGATAAGCGGTATACAAAAAAACCAATCATCGAGAAAATGGTTTTTGAGATAATCTCTGAATAGAAAGAATTTTTAAATAGATTATTTTCTTTTTCTTTTATTTTTTTGATGTCTATAATAAAATATTAAAATTTTGAATTGTTATATTGAAATTATAACATATCAAATCTTTATCAAAGAGTGCAATCGTCGCTTAGCCTGGTAGAGCGCCGGTCTGCTAAACCGGTGTCCAACGGACTCGTGGGTTCGAATCCCACCGATTGCGTTCAACTATGGGCCAGTGGTCTAGTGGTTATGACGCCTCGCTTACACCGAGGAAATCGGGAGTTCAATCCTCTCCTGGCCCACTATTTTTTAATCCTTGAGTAATCTCCTTATTTTTTTAGGTCTTATAGCACTCAATTTGCAATTTTCAAGTTTATTTCCAATATGAGCTATAATTCCAGGAGCATCAGATCCCGCTTTTAATAAGACCATGTTTTCTAAAAATCCAAATCTTTTTACTGTTATAATATCTCTATAATGTCCTTTTCTAGTTATTATTTTTTTGAATTGACCCTTAGTTTCTCCGCTTAAAAATACACCCTCGAGATTTTCTTCCAAGATTTTTTTAAAGAAATTCAAAGTTTTTGGTGTTAATTCTCCTAAAAGTTTATTATTAACTAAATCTATTTCTGTAATTTTAACGTGTAATGGAAAATGATCAATGAAATCATAAGCTTCAATAATCTGTTTTAATGATCTCTCCTTTCCTTGGCATAATTGTTTTCGTAAAGTGTGTAAATTTATGAGAACCTCTGTATGTGGATTCAAGATGGCACAATCAACAAATAAACCGAACCCAACTTTACCCACATCTACTAACGATCCCCGATATTCCTTACCAACCTTAATGTCTTTAAATTCTTGAATACTCCCTATTTCTTTCTTTAAAAGATTGTAAACAAAACCTTCTTCTGGGCCACTGATTATAATTTCGAACCTATTATCAAATTTTCTTAACTTTTTAAACTGTATAGAAGTTTGAGAAAAACCCTTGACGTGCTCTTTTAAGTATTTAAAATATCTGAGGTAAATATCTTCTTTATTTCCTCGATTTAAAACATTATAAATTTTATCAAATAAAACTAAATTTACCATAAAAATACACTAAAGTGTTAATGTCAATTAAAATATAAGTATTCTAATGTCTTATAAGAAAAATATTTTTCTCTTTCTCAAAATCAATTTTTCTAAAAATTTAAATTTCAAAACTTTTATCTTTCAATAAATTAAAAACAGATTTTTACGAAAGATGGAGAATTATGGAAGAACAAAGATTTAATCAATTGGTTACAGCACTAAATGAGTTTGAAGGAGTGGAAGAAGTTTTTCTTTTGAACAAAGAAGGAGATCTTGTTTTCAAATCGGGAGATTTTTCTCTAACAAGTGAGGACGCTAAAGCAATATTAAATTCTTGGAAAACCAAAGAACCTTCTCTCACATTTCAGAATTCTCGATTTGCAATTTTAAAGAATGATGAAATCCAATTAGCTGCTAAAAATATTGGTGCTGGGAAAGGTAATATTATTGGATCTGTTACAAAAGAAGGAGATTATCTTGTAGCTCATACTAGAGATGAAGGTATGATCTTATTAGAATGGTCAATTTTTATCAATAAGGTTGCATGGTCATAGAATATTAAAATGTAGAGAATATCTATTTAAGCCTTCTCTATTCTATTTTTTCTTTCTTATTTTAAAATATTTAAAAAAAATATTTATTATAGTATTTATTACTAACTTTTAACTAACGTAAAATAAAAATAAAAAATAATATAAATAGATAAATATTAAAAACTTTTAAGGTGGATCTGAGTGTTCCAACAAGCTGGAAGGGGCTATGATATGGCCATAACCCAATTTTCGCCTGAAGGTCGGCTTTTTCAGGTTGAATATGCAATTGAAGCCGTCCGACGAGGTACAACTGCAATTGTGTGTAGAAATAAGAATTCTGTTGTGTTTGCAGTTGAAAAGAAAAGTTCTGAGCTTCAAGATGATAGTACAGGCTCAGAAAAAATATTTAAAATAGATGATCATATTGGGGTGGCTATTGCGGGATTAACCGCAGATGCCCGAGTCTTGATTGATAGAGCCCGGGTTCAAGCTCAGGTAAACATATTAAATTATGATGAAAGAATTTCTATTAAAGACAGTACACTAAATATTTGTGAGTATAAACAGGTTTTCACCCAGAATGCGGGAGTAAGACCGTTCGGTGTATCATTTCTGATTGCTGGAATAGATTCAAATGGGCCTTCCTTGTATTTGACTGACCCCTCTGGCGCGATGTGGTCATATTTTTCGTTTGCCATCGGTTCAGGAGCAACAGAAGCAAGGGCTTACCTTGAAGAACATTATAGTGAGGATATGAGTGATGAAGATTTAAAATTATTACCTTTAAGAGCGCTAAAAGAAATAATGGGTGATAATTTCAATAAAAATACTTGTGATGTAGCCTTTATATTGAAGGAAGATAAAACTTTTAGGCTATTAAATTTGGAAGAAAAGGAAGAATTATTAACTAAATTATAGTATCCTTAAGTAGTGAATTTATAGAATAAAGGGAAACCCTTTCATATTTATCTTTTAACATTAAGACAAAAGAATTGGAAAAGATTTAAATCGAGGTAATTCAATCAGTTAATTTGTGAAATTGTTTTATGATTGATCGGGCAAGGATTGATTTGGGTGGATATATTGTTGGTCGTATTGAGAATTCAGGCAGAATTTTTGAAATGTTGATGGATCCTGAGAAAGCCTGGGAAGCCAAAAAACTTATTCGTGAAGAAATCAATACACGGTTGAAAGCAGGAAAAAAAAAATCACGTCTTACAGTAGATGAGTTATTAAACGATCGAAAAATAGATTTAGAACTTATTTTTGAGAGTTTTACTGTATTTGAAGATTTACGAAGAGGAAAAAAGGCGACAGATGGAGATATGGAAGCATTATTTAATACTACAGATGGAATGACAATTGCGGGACATATTCTATTAGATGGAGAAATACACTGGACAAAAGCCCAAAGAGTAGAAGAAAAGGAGAAAAAATTAAAACAAATAATAACCATTATTAGCAAAAATGCTATAAATCCTCAGAATAAAAAGCCTCATCCACATCAGCGAATAGAAAAGGCGATTGAAGAGGCAAATGTTAAAATTGATTTGATGAGAAATGCCGAAGAACAAGTTGATGATGTTGTTAAGAGCATTCGAGCTATTATTCCGATTAGAATAGAGCAAGTGGAGATGGCTATTAAGATTCCAACAGCTTTTACGGCAAAAGGCTATAATATTGTCGCCCAATACGTACAAATTAAGAAAGAAGAATGGCAGTCTGATGGTGCTTGGGTTGCAGTAGTAAGTTTACCTGCCGGATTACAAATGGAATTGATTGATAAATTAAATAAATTAACCCATGGAAGAGTCCAGACAAAGATCTTAAAAACTTAACCTAAAAATTTTTAATTTGATTTCGTTTATATTATTTTTTTAATAAGTTAGGAGAATAAGAAAATTTTAGAAAAGACGTGAGTAGTATTATGGAACAAGATGAAGAATCTGTAGATGATGAGTTCGAAGATTTTGAAGATGATGAAGAAGCTATACGAGATGTTGTAGTTCCTGGAGAAGTTCTAACCGAAGATGTTAAAAACTTTTTACCAGGAAGGGGAACGATCTTAAATAAAGAGAAAAATAAAATTATCTCTTTGAATATTGGGCTAAAACAAATAAAAAAGAATTATATCAATGTAATTCCACTTCGGGGATTTTATACGCCTCGTCCTGGAGATAAAGTAATGGCTTTAGTAGTTGATAAGAATCCTGTTAAATATAAATGTGATATTAATGCTAAAGATTTTGGTCAGCTTAAACCTAAAAATACAATTAAATCAGGTAGAACTAGAGGATTCAGAGGAGGGGGACCGCCTCAGGATGATGTAAATACTGAAAAATTTGATATAGGGGATATTTTAGTCGCAAAAATTCTTTCTGCAGATCGTTTAAACAAACCTGAATTAACTACTGTCGGAAAATATTTAGGAAAAAAAACTGGAGGAATTATTATTTCTATAGATCCACCTAAAATTCCTAGAGTAATTGGTAGAAACGGGTCAATGATTAAAATGTTAAAAAATTTAACCAAATGTAATATATTTGTAACTCAAAATGGGCGTGTTTGGCTGAAAGGTGAAAATATTGCTCATGAAAGATTGCTTATTGAATCAATTAATAAAATTTCTTCGGAAGCTCATACTGTTGGTTTAACAGATAGAATGCAAGAGTATATCATAAATGAAAAAAAGAAAAGAGGTATTGAATAGATGCCATTAATAATTAAAGATGAATATCCAGAAACTTTATTTCGTAAAGATGGAAAAAGACTTGATGGTAGAGATGTTAATGAATTAAGACCTATAAAAATGGAAGTTGGTGTAATAAAAAACGCTGATGGTTCAGCGTATCTTGAATGGGGTAATAATAAGATTTTCGCAGCGGTGTATGGACCACGAGAAGTGCATCCACATCATCTAGCAAAACCAGATAGAGGAATCTTGAGAGTATTTTATAGAATGGCTACATATTCTGTTTTTGATAGGAAAAGACCCGCTCCTGGACGTCGTGAAAAAGAAATTTCCATGATCATTTCAGATTGCATTGAACCTTTACTCTTTCTTGAACTATATCCTGGCACTAGTTTTGAAATTTTTATTGAAGTTATGGATGCTGATGGTGGCACTAGATGTGCAAGTACTACAGTAGCAGCATTAGCTTTAGCTGATGCGGGGATACCTATGAAAAGTTTGGTATCATCTATAGCTGTAGGAAAAATTGATGGGAAGATAGTTGTTGATCTTTCTGGCATTGAAGATAAAGCTGGAAATGCAGATTTACCAATCGCAATCACTTGGTATAATGAGGAACTCTCATTATTACAATTTGATGGAGATATGAACTTGGATGAGCTAAATGACTTCTTAGACATTGCAAAGAATGCCCTAAAAGATATACACCAAATTCAATTAGATGCATTAAAAAGTAAATATGTAAAATTACAAGAAGAAACAAATAAATCAAAGGGAAAAAATGAAAAAAAAGGTGATGAGTAAAAATGATGGATGTTAAGCGAATTATTTCAAAAATTGAAAGAGATTATATCGTGTCAAATTTGAAAAAAGAAGAACGAATTGATAATAGAGATCTTTGGGAATACCGTAAATTTCAGGTTAAAAGTGATACTATTGCCTCAGCAGAAGGTTCTGCAGATGTTTCTTTAGGAGATACAAGAATTATAACTGGGTTGAAATACGATGTAGGTGTCCCTTTTCCAGATCTACCTGATGAAGGAGTTTGTACCGTCATGGCTGAGTTACTACCACTAGCTTCTCCACTATTTGAAAGAGGTCCTCCTGATGAGCAGTCAATCGAATTAGCAAGAGTAGTGGATCGTGGAATTCGACATGCAGATTGTGTTCAAACTAAAAAGCTATGCATTAAAGAAAAGGAAGCCGTCTATATTCTTTTTGTTGATATGTATGTAATTAATTATGGTGGTAATTTGATTGATGCGGGCGGTGTTAGTGCGTTAAGTACATTAATTTCAGCTCATATACCTGAAGGTATATGGAATGAAGAAAAACATGAAACGGAATGGACTGGAAAATATTTAACTGGAAAATCCCTTGTAAAAGAATTACCTCTTATATTAACATATGGAAAAATCGAAGATATTGTCTTTTTAGACCCAAATCTACCAGAAGAATTGGTTTGCGATGGTAAAATTTCGATTTCAGTCACCGAAGATAAAATAACTTCAATTCAAAAGAGTGGAGCAGCTACATTTACAATCGATGAAATAAAAATGCTAGGAAGTAAATCTTTAGAAATCGGTAAAAAATTAAGAAAGGAACTCAATCCTTTACAATATATAAGTAAAATCGAATAAATTTTTAAAAATTTTTTTCTTACTTAGTTTAATTTGATCTTTTTATTTTTTAATTTAACATTCATTTAATATATTTAATTTATAGAATAATAAATCTTCAAAAATCTTTACTTAGCTACTCTTCTAAGCGTTTCAAATGAGCCATATCCTTCTTTTATACCATCCAGCTCGAAATTTCCCATAGATTGAATTAAAATTGATCGATTTCCTTCCCTATCTATAAAAGGAACTGGAATAATTGGTCCAACACGAGCTTTGAGGGTATGTCTATTCCCCAAATCATCTATAAGCTCTAATTCCGAACTTATAGGAAACACCCCATCTTCTCGAAATTGTTGATCAACTACGCGTATAGTTTTCAATGGAATATTTTTTCCGTCTTTATATAAGAAACCTCCTGTAGATAAACGTCCATCATCAGTAATTATAGCCGCGGGATTTATTGCCAAATTTTTATTAAACCAGACTACATAGTATAACCAATTACCTACACCTGTCCAATCACGAACTCCATAAGTGTGATCTCTTTGTCCTAGAGCATTTTCTATTAAATAATTTGTATCTCCTATTTGAATATTCCCAGAAAGAGCACCAATCTGTTCCCAGTGTTTATCTCCTGCTTTTTTTCCAATTTCTATCGATTCAGGAGTCATATGTTCGCTATACTCGTAAGTTTCGTTTAATGGATCGAATGATATATCCATACGTACTTTTTCAGTTTTACTAATTAATTTTGGCTGTTCACGTACCTTAGGTAAATCTTCAGGATTTTGAACAAAAATCATACTTCCTTTAAATTGATAATTCAATTTTGATGTGGATTGATAGTTATGGTAGACCCCGCCAACTTTAAGAATTTTATTATAATTTTTAACTTTTTGTTCTCTGAAATATCCCGCAGCTGAACCATTAGGGAGGAATAAGAAAAAAAATGACATACTTTCTTCCTTATTTGGCTTGAATCCTAAACGTGTCATTCCTCCAAGAGAATTTTGCTTATCATAAAAAACAAAGTAATAGGATTCATTCCATTCTAGATGATCTGTACAGTGATCTGGATGAGTTATAGGTTCCATTTTTTTTACCACTTTAAACATTTTTTTGAAGAATTATAGTACCATTATTACCATTAATTTCAATAATTTGACCTGTCTGAAAAATTTTACAAGCATTTGTAATGTTTGTGACTGCGGGAATGCCATATTCTCTTGCAACTACAGCGCCATGAGAGAGAATTCCGCCCGTTTCGGTAATTAAGCCTCCAATTTTGGAAAAAACAGGGGTCCAACCAGGATCTGTCTGAGGAACAACTATAATATCACCAGCTCTTATTGTTGATATGAGATCAATATTGTGAACAATACGTATAGGAGCAGTTATAATTCCCTGACTTGCTGCCAAACCATGAAATACTTTACTTTCTTTGCCATATTTTAACATGTCATTAAATTCTAATGAACCCAAAAGGAATTTTGGTGGCACTTTATTTTCATATCGTTTAAATTCCTTATATCGTGTTGTAACTTCAGAGGATATCATTTGAATTTCTTGTTGATTGTATTTATTCAATATTAAATTCTTAACTTCTTGTTTATAAAGGAAAAAAATCTTATTTTCATCAGATAAAATCCCTTTTTGTGTAAAAATTTTTCCAATTTCTAAATACAAATTTCTATTCCTTGTGATCCATTTATCAAGGTTAAATCGCTGATTTTCCCTAAATTTTATGTATTTCCTACTATTTTTTAAAATTGTTAAGAAAAATTTCCATTTCAGTAAACCAAATTTTTGTGCCCTTATCTTGGATTCTACAATCTTCTCAATTCGCTCTTTTTTTCGTAAATTTTTATTTTTTATCGTTTCGAGATCTTGTAATTGATCCATTACTAATGATTTTAAGACATCCATTAGATTGGTCATGGGATATTCTCTCCACCGAGGATAAAAAGTTTCTCTTGTGAAGGAACGATCACCAAAACTTTGGAGAAAACTTTCAAATTTGATAAGAAAATCTTTTACTATGGGATTAGTCTCTGTTTTTAATGTATTATAAATATTTACCGATTCTTGATTGATGAATATTGATTTTAATTCTGGAGATCTATTAATAAAGGATACTAAAAGATGAACTTCATCATTTGTTTCTGTTAATTTATGCTCAAGTCCAGAAACTAAAATTGGATAAAATTGCGAAGATTCTTCCTTTCCAAGAAATCGGATAAGTAGATATTGTATCAATAAATTCATCCCTATATTATGTACGGGAATCCCATATCGAATGAGCCGAAAATGAGCGATCATAGTTCTATCTAAATCCTCAGCTAATTTAATAAGATCCTGTAATTCACCAGATTTGGCGATCTTTTGTAATTTTATATCAAATTCTTCGCAATAAGGAATAAATATTTCCTGATTCCAATTGTTATAAGCTTCAGCAGTCTTGGACATTGATCCATTAGGGTCATGAAACATTATTCTTAGTTCTGCCACTATTCTTTTAATAAGATGAAAAGGAAGTTCTTTCATTGTTTTTTTTCCATAAGATCCTGAACCTTCTGGAAAATAATTCAAAACATCTTCATTCCTCATGAATGTAGGAATTTCGTTCTCAATTTTTCTCATTATTACCTTGAGATTGAAATAAACATGAGCGTTATGTAATTTTAATAATTGTGTATCCATTCGTCTATAACCCATTATGCTGTTTAATTCAATATTGACTATATTCGTTATTGGATCCCCCAAAAGCCCAAAATATAGAGGTGTAACATTATCATTCCAATAATCATCTGAATACCCTCTACTCCAAAATATTTCTGGTTCTTTAAACTCTTCTTTTATCGTTGTAACAGGCCGAGTTTGAAGGATATTAATTTTATTATCTTGATCTATCGCCCATTCAATATCTTGGGGGTTTCCGTTAAATCTTTTTTCAATTTCTAGACCTATTTTGGCAAGTCTTATTATCTCATTTTCAGATAAAGAAGGTTGTTGATTTAATTCATCTGATAATTCTCTATATTCAATACCTCCATTATCTTCAGAAGATTTTGGATATGCTGCTAACCTTTTTATACCAATTCGTTTATTAAGAATTTTAAATGATCCTCTCTTTGATTTTTTAATAAAGAATTGATCTGGACTGCATTTTCCTGATACAATTGATTCTCCTAATCCAAAATTCGATTCAATCAATAATTCAGTATTGTCAGATGATATTGGATTAATTGTAAATAAAACTCCAGCAGATTTCGATAGTACCATTTGTTGAATAATAACAGCTATTTTCACCTTATTATGCGGTATTTTGTTTTTATGTCTATAAATAATAGCTCGATTTGTCCATAAAGAAGCATAACACCGCTTTATGTAATGAAGTAATAGTTCCAGATCTTTTACATTAAGAAAAGTGTCATATTGTCCTGCAAAGGAGGCTTTAGGCATATCTTCCGCTGTTGCAGATGATCTAATAGCTACACCATAAGAGGAAAATGGTTGATATTTTAAATTAATTTCTTCAATTAATTCTTTTGGAAATGAACTCTTCTCAAATGTATCAGATATTGTGTTGGCAAGGTTATTTACGGATTCAAGATTACTATAATCAATTGATTTTAACGTTTTTTGAATGAGTTCAATAAGATTATTATTTTTTAGAAAAAGATCATAGGCTGTTATTTTCACAACAAAACCACTGGGAACAGAAAAATTATTCTTGATTAATTTACCTAAATTTGCAGCTTTACTTCCTACTCCCCTATCTTTATAAGTTATATCAGTTAAATCTATCGTTAAAAATTCTTCTTTAGTCATAAAATACACTTATCATTATGCAAAATTTTAAATATCTTATAATTTAACTTTTTAACCTTAGTTAATTTAAATGTTCACTTTAAAGAAATTCAGATTAAAATCTATATTAGAGAACTATTTTGGTAAAAGATTTTCTGAATTAGAAAAATTTATAGTTTATTCTATTTTTTAATGTAACATCAACTATTTAATACTAGTTTTGATATAAAATGGGAAAATTAAAGAAAGTGGGCATAACTGGCAAATACGGTGCAAGATATGGAAGTACTTTAAGGAAAAGAACTCGCCTAATTCTAGAAAAGGAGAAAGGAGATATCAAATGCCCTAAATGTGAAACAAAAGGATCTATACATCGAATATCAACCGGTATTTGGCATTGTAAAAAATGCAACGCTAAGTTTACGGGAGGAGCTTATTACATAGAAACCCCACGAGGGGCAGAATCTTTCAGAATAGCGAAACGTAAAGAACGAGAATTAGAAGTCATGGAAGAATAATGAGTCAAGCTAACTCTTTTTCAATAGAATCTACAATAGAATTTCAATTCAAATCTTCTAAAATTCGAGACATTTCTTATAACTCTTTTTTACCAGAGTTTACTAAATTACAAACCAAGCGATCTGAAGTTTTTATGGAAAAAAAGAATGATAATTTTATAGTTTTCAATTTAAAATGTAATGATATTACAGCTTTTCGTGCATCTATTAACGAAATTATTAGTTTCGGGAAAGTAGTTGATAATACCTCGAAAATAGTTGATAATTCATAGAAAATATAATGTTTATAATATAATATACAATAAAAGAAAATAAACCTAATTTAGTGAAATTATAATGACGATAAATCTCGATAACCTAAACGAGGAACAAAAAAAGAAATTATTAAATTTCAATAATTTACAGCAATCTTTTGAATTTATTACTTCTCAAAGATTACAAATTGAAAGTACATTTAGAGAATCAGAACTAGCAATTGAAGAATTAGAAAAGATAAACCCAGAAGACACGGTCTATAAAACTATCGGCGGAATTTTAGTTAAAAGTGAAAAAAATAAATTATTAGATGAAAAAAAATCACTCAAAGTCACGCTTGAGATGCGATTGAAAACTCTAAAGCAAAAAGAAGAACGTGTGAAAACTCAAATCGAAACAATGCGAAAATCTCTCCAAGCTGATTTTCAAAAATAAAATTTGAAGAAATTTTCATGTTCAAATCAAAATCTAAAGATTTTTTAGCTTTCATAAAAAATAAAAAAATAATAATTACTACTCACGATTTAGTAGACATTGATGGGTTAGTCTCTTGTTTTACTTTAAAATTTTTACTTCGAAGTTGTTTACCTAATCATGAGATCTCTATTTATTTTTCAGAATTATCTAAATCAACAAAAAGTTTTCTTAAAAACTTTTCTGTAAAATTTCCTGAATTTAATTTATCATATGAAAAAGATTTTAATGTATCTAAAGCTGATGTTTTATTAATAGTAGATACAAACAAATTAGATCAGATTAAATTAAAAAATATTTCAAATACATCACCCTTAGAGATTCCTTATATCTTTATAGATCATCATTATTTAGGAAACAAGTCCGAAAATAAAAATAATAATATTAAATCATTAAATTTAATATTTGAAAATATTTCTTCTACAGCCGAGATTATATTACTCTTATTCGAAATTTATAACATTCCACTGAATAACCCATTGAAAACACTCTTTATTGCCGCAATTTTAACTGATTCAGGCTTTTTTAAGTATGGTAACAACAATACTATTCAGAACGCAAGTAAATTACTTAGTAAAGATATACACTTTCAAGATGTACTCATTCTTCTTAAAAAAGATGTTGATATATCAGGAAAAATAGCTAAAATAAAAGGTTTACAAAGACTTAAATTGATTCGAGAAGGTGAATATTTAATTGGAATAACAAACGTTAGTAGTTTTGGCGCAAGTATCGCTTCAATGTTAATAAAAGTAGGGTGTGATGTTTCAATTGTTATTTCAAAAGAAAAAAATCAATCAAGAATTAATACTCGTGCTAAAAAAAGCGTTTGTGAAGAAACAGGATTGAATTTAGCAAAAATATTAGATCAAATATCCAAACAATATGAAGGAAGCGGTGGTGGGCACGACGGAGCTGCATCCTTAACTATTAATATGGAATCTGATATTATTATCAATGAACTTATTGAAAATATTAAAGAATATTTATAATCCAAGTTTTTAATAATTAAAAATTATTGAAGATCAGTACTGTTATTTGATTTCATACTACCATGAATTTAGCCAAATTTGATAATTTCTATTATCGATATAAAGGAAACGAAGAATATGCTTTAAACAATATTAATTTAAATATTGAAGATAATGAAAATAATATTATTTTATTGTGCGGAGAAACGGGTTCTGGGAAAACAAGTTTAATTAGATGTATGAATGGTTTAATTCCACAGTTTTATGCTGGTTTTTATAAAGGTAAAGTTTATATCCAAGGAAAGGACACAACGGAAACCCCTATAGCAGACTTATCTACTGAAGTGGGGATTGTATTTCAGAATCCAGAAAATCAGCTAATATCAATGAATGTCGAACATGAAATTGCTTTTGGTTTAGAAAACTTAGGTGTTCCTCCGAAAGAAATTTCATATCGAATAAAAGAAAGTGCATCTTTAACTGAAATTGAACATATATTAGATAAAGCACCTTTTGAATTAAGCGGTGGTGAACAACAACGGGTTGCTATTGCATCTATTTTGGTTTTAGAACCAAAAATTTTGATATTAGATGAACCTACTGCTTTATTGGATCCTTATATGGCAAGAAAAATAATTAATTTACTGCAAGAGATAAAAGGGGAAAAAAATATAACAGTTTTGATAAGTGAACATCGTCTTGATTTAATTCTTCCGTTCACTGATCAATTGATTTTAATGAAGAACGGTGGGGTAATTGAACATGGATCATGCGAGAAAGTCATTAATGGTAAAAATTTCCAAAATTTAAGATTAAATAAACCTGTAATTTACTCAATCTTTAGTAAACTTAAAAAAGAAAATTTATATAATAAAAATATTCCTACTTCCATTCCAGAAGCAATAAAATCTCTAAAAATGTGAATAATAAAAAAGAAGATGATGCAAAGGGTTAAAGAATTACCAGTAGTTATGATTAGAGAAATAGGATATTCTTATCCAAACGGAACAGAAGCTTTAAAAAATATAAATTTGAATTTTTTTAAGGGAGAATTAATAGGAATAATGGGGAAAAATGGAGCGGGTAAGACTAGCCTTATTCGAACCTTTAATGGATTAATAAGACCAACTTATGGTACTATATATATTGATAATGAGAATATTAGTTCTAAAAGTATCGCAACTTTATCTAAAAAAGTTGGAATAATTTTTCAAAATCCTTTTCATCAATTATTTTCAAATTCAGTAGAGGAAGAAATTAAATTTTCACTAAAAAGTTTTAATCTTGGTAAAGAAGAAATTCAGTTTAAAACAGATCAAATATTACACGAATTTAATCTTGAGAAATACAGAAATCGCTCCCCACTTAATTTATCTGGAGGAGAATCGAAAAAACTAGCAACAGCTTCTATTATTTGCAGAGATCCTGAAATTCTGGTTTTTGATGAGCCAACACTAGGTCAAGATGCTAAAGAAATTGAATTTTTTATAAACTTAATTAAAAGTGAAAGAAAGAAAGGAAAAACTATAATTATAATTACTCATAATGTGGAATTTGCCTATAAATACTTACCACGTACAATACTAATGGCAGATGGACAAATTATTGTTGATGGACCAACAAAAAAAGTATTGAACAATGAGTTTTTAATAAAACAAACCTCATTAATTTTACCGCAAATTCGCCAATTTACTTTAGTATTACAACAAAATGGGTTTCATGAAGTAGAAGATCTACTGACTACAAATGAGATGATTGATTACTTAAGGAATCTTATAAAACATAAATCTTCACACATTTAGGAGGAACACATAAAAATGTCTCTAGAATTCCTTAATGCTTTTAAATTTATGAAAAAAAAATCTATTCTACATAAAATGGATCCAAGAGCAAAATTATTATTCTCGATTATATATACTATAAGCGCTTTACTCTATACCAAAATTATCCCTTTATTCTTCATTTTTATAAGTCTGATTCCAATAATTCTTATTGGAAAATTGTTTAAACAATGGATTAAAAGCATTAGAGGGTTATCTTTCTTAATTGTTTTTATCATCATTTTAAATACTTTGTTTATGTCATTGTCTTTTGCTATCGCAATGATCTTTAGAATATTAATCATGGTATCAGCTTTCTCAATCTTTTTTTTAACGGTTGATCCAAACGATTTTGCACTCTCTCTTATTTCTATGAAAATTCCATACGAATTTGCATTTTCCTTCTCACTAGCATTTAGGTTTGTCCCAACAATTGCAACTGAAGCCCAAAATATATTAGACGCTCAACAAAGTAGAGGATATGAAATGCAAAAAAAAGGACTCATAAACCAGATTAAAAACCTTTTTCCACTTTTAATTCCATTAATAATATGTTCCATAAAGAGAGCTTTTAACGTTGCTGAAGCTCTTGAATCAATCCAGCCGCTCGACCATAGTATTGTTTATCACAGTCATTCATTATTGCTGCGTATTTAACTAAATTTTCTCCAGCAATACCTATACCAGATACATTAAACTTTTCTCCAAGTTGCTCTTTGAGCAATCTTGTTGTTTCTGAAGTATTTTTACCCCAGATGTCTTTAGCATCTCTTAGCTCGGCTTTTCCATCGGCTGTAACAAGATATACTGGTTTTGGTGAGATTCCTTCGAATATAACTCCGTCAAAACCGGATCTCTTAAAATCTCGCCCCCAAAAACCAGCTGAGTTTGCCTGTCCCCAGCCACCCGTGAGTGGAGATTTGGCGACTACACTATATCTTCCAGTACTTGGAGAAGCAGTTCCTGTCAAAGGCCCTGTCATAAATATTAGCTTATTTTCTGAACCCAATGGATCTATTCCCTTTTTGACTTCATTAAAAAGATAGTTAGTTGCTAGTCCCGCTCCACCTAAATACTTCTTTTGAGTTTTCTCATCAGGAAATTCTTCAGTTATTTTTCCATTTGTAAGATCTACTCTTAAAATTTTTCCCATGTATCCAAACATTTTCAAGACTCCTTTAATAAAATGTTATTTAATTTAGATTTTCTTTTTTTTTAATAAAATTTTTTTTATTATCTTTTAAACTTTCGGGATGTTATATAAAGTTTTTGACGATCTAATAAAAAAGAATCTTACTTTTGTTTGAAAAAAAGAAAACTATGTTAGATATGTTCTGTTATAAATAAAAGTTAATTATAATGATTTAAATTTAAAAATCCAACATATTAGAAGGTTAAAAACTCTTAAGGATAAAAATTAATTTAAATTATTAACTTCTGTTATTGGATTAAACTCGAGACTTAAATATTTGAGCTTGGTGAGGTTCTCAATCCCATTTATTTCAGAAATTTGATTCTTATCTAAATAAATTAAGCATAAATTTGCGAGGTTTTTGAGCCCTTTTATTTCTGTAATTTGATTATGACTAAGATTTAAAACAGTTGATTTAATGAGGTTCTCAAGACCCTTTATTTCTTTTATCTGATTTAAATCGAGATATAACCATTCAAGATTGGTAAGAGTCTCTAATTCTTTTATTTCTGAAATTTGATTTCCTCCAAGATATAATCGTTTAAGGTTTGTAAGCCTCTCGAGGCCTTTTATTTCCTTTATTTGATTTCTTTCAAGATTCAATTGTTCAAGCTTTATGAG